>UQRS01000114.1 GCA_900543525.1 uncultured Oscillospiraceae bacterium | reverse complement strand
GTCCACAAATCGTCGATCAGGCTGTCCACCCGCAGGGCATAGAGGGTATGCCCCTCGGCCGCGCGATAGCTTTTCTCCCCGTCATAGGCCGTATCGACCGCCGACAGCGGCGCGCGCAGCAGCTCTTTATCCCCGTTTTGCAGCAGGACGGTGGGGGCAGAAGCCTCCCCCTTCGCCGCCTGATAGAGGAAGAAGAAATTGTGGCAGTAGGCGCTGACCGTCTGCAGCGTAATCGCGCCCGACCGCCCGGCGGAGAGGGACTGCGCCTCCTCAAAATACAGCACGGGGTAGGACGAATTTGCCGACGCGGTATAGGCGGCCGCGCCCTTTTCGTCGGCCGAAAGCTTGGCATACAGGTCGCTGCCGTCGGTAAAGGCCGTACCGGCCGCGCCGGCCGAAACGTTGCCGGAATTCAGAGAAAGCTCATACTCCTCCCGGCCTTTCATATAAAAATTCCGGAAGGTACCGTGAGAAGCATTCCGCACGACGCAGATTTCAGCCTCCAGCGGAGAGGGGCTGGCGTTGTAGCAATAGGTAACCTCCAGCGTGTTGGAGGCACTCAGGTTGGCGTAGCCGAAGATGCCGAACGCCGTGCCGTATCCGTCGCGGGAGACGGTGCTTCCCATATCGGAATAGGCTTTCACGCTGCCGAGGTTGTAGCAGTAGTTGATGCTGCCGCGCTTGACATAGCCGATAATGCCGGCGGCGCGCTCGCCCTCCAGCTTATAGATGGTCAAATCGCCCTTGTTGGCGCAGTAGGCAATGTCCACATAGCTGCCGGCGGTATCGGTGGAGGTCTGCCCCACGATGCCGCCCACATTGTCGGCGCCGCCGGTAACCGTAATATTTCCGTTGTTCACGCAGCGGGAGACCGCCGCGCCCACGCCGTCGCATGTAAAGCCGATGATGCCGCCGACTGCGCCGTGCGTCCCGCGGCCGAGGTCGCCCGCCGCACCCGAGATGTTGCGCGCCTTAACCTCCAGATCGCCGTTGTTGACGCAGCCCTCCACCGTGGAGGTCGCGCGCACCGCCCCGACGATTCCGCCGGCGTGCAGGATGCCGGTCGTTCCCTCGGCGCGGATGGCCACCCCACTCTCGCAGTCGAGGATGCGCCCGCCGCGCAGGCAGGCGGCGATTCCGCCCACATAGCCGCTGTAGAGCGAGGCGTTCAGCGTTCCGGCCGTTTTCAGGTTGACGACCGTACCCGAAACCACGCCGAACAATCCGGCAAAGTAGATGCCATCGACCTTTTCCTCGGCGGAGATCGCCAGCGTAACCGTGTGCCCTCCGCCGTTGAAGCTGCCGGAGAAGGCCTTCTCCTCCCCGCCGATGGGGGGCCAGTTCGGCTGATCCGACAGGTCGATATCCGCACAGAGCAGATAGTCACCGTCAGGATGTTCCGCCGCCCAGAGCAGTTCCTCTTTTGTATAAATTTGATAGATGCCGAGAACCGTCTCCGGCTCTCCGGACGCGGCCGCCGGCAATCCCGCAAAACAGCCGATCGTCAAAATCAGCGCAAGCAAAATCGCCAGCAGTTGTTTGCTTTTTGCCATTTTGTCCACACACTCCTTATTATAGAGAGAATTCATATTATCAGTATAAAATAACGCCAAAAGGAAATCTATAATATATTTGCCGAATTGTATGAAATATTTGCCCATCGGCCGGCTTTAAGCAGCGATTTTGAACAGACGAGCGGGGTGAAAAAGCAAAATAGAAAGGGACAAAGCAGCTGCATGTCACACACATCTTCTGCCGAAAAAAGCCCCCGCTCATATAAATGAGCGGGGGCAATCGGTTTGCAGTGTTTTTAAAGGATAAAGGTTTCTACCTTCTGCCGTATTTTCTGCCGCAGTTATTCCGCGATGACAGCCACAACCTCATCCACCGTGCTGAGCAGGATGTAGGTGTGCCCGTTCAGCTCATACTCAACATAGAACATGGCCGCGCGCACACGGTTCTCCACCACATTCTTCAGCCGGAAGCCGTAGGCGGTGTAGACGTCTATGTCCTCACCTTTATCAAACACAACCTGCCGGATTTGGTCGGCCGTGGCGTTCTTATAGTCGTTCAGGACAT
>UQRS01000113.1 GCA_900543525.1 uncultured Oscillospiraceae bacterium | reverse complement strand
TTTTTTTGATCAAAAACTGACAATTTCCATTCAGCTTTTCGGCCATATAATGGATGCTTTGCGTGCCAAAGCCATGCCCCGGCTCCCCGGCCTTCGGGACGCCGTCCACCAGCACCGGCTGCTCTGCGAACCGGTTTTTCAGAGAAAGCAGAAGCTTGCCGCCGTTCATCCGAAGATCCAGCTTGATAAGGCGCTCCTCCTCCGGCAGGCCGGCCACTGCGTTTATGGCGTTTTCCATCGCGTTCGACAAAATTGCGGTAATATCGACGTCCGAAAACGGAAGCGTGTCCGGAAGCTCGATCACATAACTGAACTGAATTTTTTCCTGCGCCATCTTCTCCTCATGTGAAGAGAGGATGATGTTTACAATCTCGTTTTTGCAGTATTTCCGGGTGGCGGTCTGATCCGCCGCGGTAACCAGAGATTCGATGTATGCCTCCGCCTTGTCCGACTCGCCGTTTTGGATGTACGCCGAAAGATTCAAAAGAAAATGCCGCATGTCGTGCCGCAGAATGGCAATCTCCCGCTCTGTGCGGCGGATCGCCGTCAGCTCTTTTTCATATTGCCGGCGCTTTAATTCCATCAGCTGGCTTTTCTGCTCCGCCTCCAGCTTCTCCTCATACTGCTTGAAATACAAAAAGATGAACAGCAGATAAAAAATGCAGAGCATGAAGCCCAAAAACTCTACCACTACCGCCAGCCCCGAGTATAAAAGCGAGGTGTACACGCCGGTTGCATAGTCGAAGATGTAATAGAAAAAAGGGATCAGCCCCAGAACCGTCAGCGTTTTTGTAGACTTTTGCAGCAGCGTCGCCGTCGCATCCGAAACGTAGAGGATCAACAGCACAAAAACCGCGACCGTCACCGCAATCCGAACGCTGTAGTATACCCACTCCTGCCCGGTGAGGCTTAAAGCCGCCAGTCCCGCCCAATTGCTGATCTGACAGCAAAGATAGGTCGTCAGAACCGCGAGCGCCGCGAGGATCGGCCTGTATTTAAACCGCAGCACCAGAAAGACCGCAAGCGGCAGGTGGATAATCAGGGGGTAAATCTGCTCTGTTCCGGAGGTGCCAAGCAAAAGGTAGGCGCCAATATACACTCCGCCCACCGCAAGCGAGAAGGCAAGCAGCGTAAGAATATTTTTGCGATTCATACGCACGCCCAGAAATGCGGCCGAGATATAAACGCCAAACAGCAGCGTAGTGGCGTTGTGCAGGAGGCTAAGCACGTTCAGAAGCATATGCGTCCCCCTGTTCTCCGAACATCACGGCAAAGTACGCCTCTTTAAACGGCTTTGCAAAGCCTCGGGCGATCGGTACGCTGCGGCCAGATTTTGTAATAATCTGGGTATTGTTGAAATGATCTACGTTGTGCATATACACCAGATAGCTGCGATGGCATTTGAAAAAGCCGTTTTCAACCATCAGCCTGCTTTCAAAACGGTAAAGCGGCTCGGCCGCCTCGACCGAAGTCCCGTCGCTCAAATAAAAAATTACCTTTTTATTCTGCGCCTCAACATATTCGATGTTGTGAAAGTACAGCTTCTGATAGCCGAAGGAGGTTTTCAGAATCATATTCTCCGGCTCTTTGACCAGAAATTCGGCACAGTCGTCCAGAGCCGCCCGGATTTTCTCATACCGCACCGGCTTCAGAAGATAGCCCTGCGCCTTGACCTCGTAAGAGTCCAGCGCAAATTCCGGTGAGGCGGTCAGGAAAATAATCCGGATAATCGAATCCTTCTGCCGCAGCTCGCGGGCGGTGTCCATCCCGTTCAGAAGCGGCATGAGAATGTCCAGAAACGCGATGTCAAACCGCGCGGCTGCATTGGCCTCCAGCAATTCGTCGCCGTCGCCGAAGGTATGCAGCTCGATCGGGATGTTTCGCTCCCCGGACCAGGTGTTTATCAACTCCGCAGCCGTTTGCAAAAACTGCGGGCTGTCATCACATACAGCTATACGCAACATAAGGCGGTTCTCCATCTCCCTTCCTGCACAAAAATCGTACAGCGCCGCCCCTCCCCTATTTGTGAGAGGGAGCGTCTGTCTCCTCTGATGGAGATTCTACCATATTCTTCGAAGGTTTGCAATTGCCCCGCACCACAGTTCACTCCCTAAAAACAACATTTCGCGCAAGAAACAGCTCCC
>UQRS01000112.1 GCA_900543525.1 uncultured Oscillospiraceae bacterium | reverse complement strand
GACTCGAACCCCCGACCTACTGCTTAGAAGGCAGTTGCTCTATCCAGCTGAGCTATTGGCGCAGGATATCGTCATATCGTCGCGAGTAAAAGCGCAAGCGCGATGTTGGCAGGCAATGCATCAAGAGCGATACGTTACCCCCAAACGCCGGGCGCGCCCTCTGCCGACGAAACGGCGTTCCAGTAAAAAACGCCCTGCCAAAAAAGGGAGGGCGATGGAGCGGGTGATGGGAATCGAACCCACGTAACCAGCTTGGAAGGCTGGAATTCTACCATTGAACTACACCCGCAGATGAACGGCAAGGTATATTTTAGCACACACCTTGCCGTTCGTCAAGTATTTTAATCAAAATTAGAAGTAATTTTAATTTCCTCGCCCGACATTGCAATGTTAATCGAGGTGACCACATCGTTGCAGTGCGCGACCAGAATGTTGACGATTTTATCTTCGACATTCCTGCGGATATAGTTCCGCAGCTCACGTGCGCCGCGCGGCCCGCCGGCCGTCTTCTTCGCGAGGAAGGCGCAAACCTCCTCGCTGTAGGTGAGGGTGATCCCCTTCTCCCGGAAGGCGGGGACGAGGTCGCCCAGCATCAGCCCAGCAATTTTGGCCATGCTGGTCTCATCCAACGGCTTAAAGACCACAATCTCATCCACGCGGCCGATAAACTCGGGACGCAGGAACTCCTCCAACGCCTTCATCGCCTTGTCGGCCGAGACCTCACCCGACGTTTTTCCAAAGCCCATGAGCGCACCGCTGCGGTCGCTGCCGGCGTTGGAGGTCATCACGATGACGGTGTTTTCAAAATTGACCGTCCGCCCCTGCGCGTCGGTGACCCGGCCGTCATCCATAATCTGCAGCAGAATATTGAGGACGTCGGGGTGCGCCTTTTCAATCTCGTCGAACAGGATAACCGAATAGGGCTTGCGGCGTACCTTCTCGGTCAGCTGGCCGGCGTCGTCATACCCGACGTATCCGGGCGGCGCGCCGATCAGGCGGGAGACCGAGTGCTTCTCCATAAACTCCGACATATCGTAGCGCAGCAGGGTTTCGGGCGTGCTGAAAAGCTGCTCAGCCAGCACCTTGACCAGCTCGGTTTTTCCCACGCCGGTCGGCCCGACAAAGATAAAGGTCGCCGGACGCCGATGAGTGCTGATCTGCACCCGCGAGCGGCGCACCGCTGCCGAGACGGCACGCACCGCCTCATCCTGGCCGATCACCCGTTTGAAGATTTCCTCCTCCAGCCCGGCCAGCTTTTCCAAATCGCTTTCCTTGACCTTGGAGGCCGGGATGCCGGTCCACAGTTCGATGACGTGCGCGACATCCTCATCCGTCACGCGGTTGTCGGCGGCCGGGCCGTACAGCTCCTCCGCCCGGGCACGCTGCTTGGCGAGGCCGGATTTCACCTCCGCCAGCTGCTCATAGTCCGGGTTTTCCACATCGGCCTCCAGTGCTTCTTCCTTTGCGGCCAGCGCGGCAATCTCCTTATTCACCTTGTACAGCTCGTCGACCGCCTTGTTCCGCAGGCTGGCGCAGGCACAGGCCTCATCCATCAAATCAATTGCCTTGTCGGGCAGAAAGCGGTCGTTGATATACCGCTCGGACAGCACGACGGCGCGGCGCACCACCTCATCCGGAAGGGTAACGCCGTGGTACCCCTCGTAATAGCCCTTGATGCCCAGCAGCATCTGAACCGTATCGGGGATGGACGGCTCCTCAATCACGACCGGCTGGAACCGGCGCTCGAGCGCGGCGTCCTTTTCAATATACTTGCGATATTCCTTAAAGGTTGTGGCGCCGATCACCTGCACCTCCCCGCGGGAGAGGGCGGGCTTCAGAATATTCGCGGCGTTCATCGATCCTTCCGCGTCGCCGGCGCCGACCATGTTGTGCACCTCGTCGATAAAGAGAATGATGTTGCCGGCCGCCTTGACCTCCTCGATCAGGCCCTTGACCCGGCTTTCAAACTGGCCGCGGAACTGCGTCCCGGCCACCAGCGCCGTCAGGTCGAGGAGGTGAATCTCCCGATCCAGCAGGCGTGCCGGCGCGTCCCCCGCCGCAATCCGGAGGGCGAGCCCCTCTGCAATAGCGGTTTTGCCGACGCCCGGCTCGCCGATCAGGCAGGGGTTGTTCTTGGTCCGGCGGGAGA
>UQRS01000111.1 GCA_900543525.1 uncultured Oscillospiraceae bacterium | reverse complement strand
GCACTCGATTGTACAGGTTATAACGGCTATAACGGCCGCCGGGGGTCGGAGAGGCAGCTCTCCTGTTCCGGCGGCTGCTTTTTTTGGCAGAAATCCCGGGATGGAAAAGGGGACAGAAGCGCCTTTTCCCTCGGTTGACAGGGCGGAGGTTTGGGGGTATAATCGGTAAGGCAAATCTGGGATGGAATGTAGGAAAAGGGATTGGGGAAAAATGAAAATTTTGCTTGTGACCGATCAGTTTTTTTCGGCCAATAACGGAATGACCATTTCGGCTCGCCGGTTTTGTGAAACGCTGCGCGCGCACGGACATACCGTGCGGATTGTCAGCACCGGCCAGCCGGACGATACCGAATATTTGATGAAAAAGCAGTATGTCCCGGTGTTCGACCGCCTGATTTCCTCGCAGGGGATGACCTTTGCAAAGACCGACTACCCCCTGCTGCGGCAGGCGCTTCAGTGGGCCGATGTGGTGCATTTTCTGACCCCGTTTGCGCTCAGCCACAACGGCATCCGCCTCTGTCGGGAGATGGGAGTTCCCTACACGGCGGCTTTCCACGTCCAGCCGGAGAATATCACATCCTCCATCCACCTGGGCAAGGCGAGGGCGATCAACAGCCTGATTTATCGCTGGTTTTGCTGGTATATTTACCGCTGGTGCACCCATGTGCACTGCCCCAGCCGCTTCATCGCGGGGGAACTGGAACGGCACGGATACCCCTGCCAGCTGCATGTGATTTCCAACGGGATTGATCCCGATTTTGTTTATCGGAAGCTGCCGCACCCTCCGGGGTTGGAGGGGCGGTTTCTGCTGCTTTCCATCGGAAGGCTGTCGATCGAGAAGCGGCAGGATGTCATCCTCCGGGCGGTCGCGCTCTCCCGGTATAAGGAGCAAATTGTCATCCGGCTGGCCGGGCAGGGGCCGCGCCGCAAAGCGCTTGAGGCGCTGGCCGTAAAATGCGGCGTTTCGGTGGAGTTCGGCTTTTATCCAAAGGACAAGCTGCTGGATTTGATTGCGTCGAGTGACCTTTACGTGCATGCCGCCGACGCGGAGATTGAGGCCATGTCCTGTATGGAAGCGTTTGCAGGCGGCCTTGTCCCGGTGATCGCCAACTCGGAAAAATCGGCGACGCCGCAGTTTGCGCTGGATGACCGCAGCCTGTTTACGGCGGGCGATCCGGCCGTGCTGGCCGAAAAAATTGATTACTGGATCGAGCATCCCGACGAGCGAAGGCGGATGGAGCTCTCCTACGCCGAGCTTGGGAAAAAATACAATCTGGATGCCTGCGTCCGGCAGGCGGAGGAGATGTTCTCTCTCGCCATGGACGCGTGCGGAGAGAGGGGGGCGCTGAATGGCTCAGTCGAGCGGGACGTCTGAACATGAGCCCATGCCTGCGGAGGCTGCGCCGCATACGCCGGATGAGGAGATGCACCCGGTGCATTTTCCGCAGACGCAGAAGTTTTCGCTTGACCCGACGTATGATTACCTGCGCGAGGGGTGGCCCCAGCGCCTGGGATACCGGGCGATCCGCTGCTTTGCGCATGTTGTGCTGCCGCTTTACACCGTTTTTGCGCTCGGCGTGCGGGTGCACGGCCTCTCCAACCTGCGCCGCGCCGGAAGAGGAGGGCTGGTGCTCGCCAGCAACCATGTGCATTATCTGGACTGTGCTTTGATCGACTGCCTCTTTTGGTCCTTCGGGCGGCGGGCGTATTACGCCACGCTGGAGAATAATTTCAAAATTCCGATTGCCCGGCATTTGATACGCTGGCTGGGCGGCGTCCCGATTCCGCAAAGTCCGCACAGGATGGTTCGCTTTTTGGAGGAGATGGAGCGCGCTTTGCAAAACGGCGACTGCGTCAGCGTGTATCCGGAAGGGATTTTGCGCCCTTATGCCGAGCAGCTTCATACAATCCGGCGCGGCGCCTTTCAGCTGGCGGTGCGCGCCGGCGTGCCGCTTTTGCCGATTTGCATCACATTTCGGGAGAGTCGGGGGCTGCATCGCCTCCTGCGGCAGAAGCCGCTGATCGACGTTCGCGTATTGGAGCCGCTGCAGGCCGATCCCTCCCGTCCGCAGCGGGAGGAGATTGACCGCCTGATGACCGCCTACCGCCGGTCGATGCAGAGCTGTATGGAGGAGATATATTCTCAAAGCGCCGCCGACCCTCAGGCGGAGGAGGCCTTGTAACCCCCGAAAAGGAAGCGCCGCAGCCTGCTTTTTTGCAGAGCACGGCGCTTTTTTGGCGTTCGCTTTCTCTGCTGTCCGAAAAAAGCGGGCGGCAGTTTTTTGTCACCGGCCATCCGGAATACGACCGGGAAACGCTGGCGGGGGAATACCACCGGGACGTGGG
>UQRS01000110.1 GCA_900543525.1 uncultured Oscillospiraceae bacterium | reverse complement strand
CTTTTTTCAGGCCGTTGAAAGCGGTGGCGTCGTCCTTATAATCGACGATGTACAGCTCGGGATCATCGGTTTTAAAGACCTTTTTCGCTTTGCCCTCATAGAGCATTTCCTGTTTCTCCATACTTTTGAACCTCCATACAAAATGATGCAGACAGTCTTTTTGAAAATATATATTATTATACAGCAAAACCGCCAACTTGCCAAGGAGGAAGCGGCGGTTTTTTCGCTTTTTGTCGCAGTGTAGCAAGAATGGGGGAGAAACCCCTGCAAAATTGGATATTATTCGACCGTGACCGACTTGGCAAGGTTCCGCGGCTTATCAATATCGCAGCCGTTGCAGTAAGCGACGTGATAGGCGAAAAGCTGCAGCGGAACAACCTCCAGCGAGGCGGAGAAGAGGGGGTGGGTTTTCGGAAGAAATACAACCTCGTCGGCTTCGTCCAAAAGCTCCCGCTTATCTTCGGCGGCAAGCGCCATAACGGTCGCGCCGCGCGCCTTGACCTCCTTGATATTGCTCATCAGCTTGTCAAAAAGGGCAGAGTAGTAGGCCAGCGAAATAACCAGCCGCCCCTCGTCAATCAGGGAGATGGTGCCGTGCTTAAGTTCCCCTGCGGCGTAGGCCTCCGAATGAATATACGAAATCTCCTTCAGCTTGAGTGACCCCTCAAGTGCGGCGGCATAGTCGATGTTCCGCCCGATGAAGAAGAGATCCTGCTTTTTGTGATACAGCTCTGCGAGGCGTTTCATCTCTCCGTTGCAGGAGAGCAGATTCTCCACTTTGGCCGGCAGCGCCTCCAACTCGGCGATCAGGGTGTGCAGCTCCTCCTCACTCCTGGTTCCGAGCAGGGAGGCAGCGTAGATGCCGAAGAGGTAGATCACCGTCAGCTGGGTGGAATAGGCTTTGGTCGTGGCAACCGCAATTTCCGGCCCGGCCCAGGTGTAGAGGACGTCGTCCGACAGCTTGGCAATGGTGCTGCCGACTACGTTGACGATCGACAGCGTGCGGGAGCCGAGGCGCTTGGCCTCCTTCATGGCGGCGATGGTGTCGGCCGTTTCTCCTGACTGGCTGATGACGATGGTCAGGGTCTTTTCATTGATGATGGGATTGCGGTACCGCAGCTCGGAGGCGAGATCAACCTCCACCGGGATGCGGGTCAGCTCCTCCAGCACATACTTGGCGACCATCCCGACGTGGTACGCCGAGCCGCAGGCCGTGATTAAAATGCGGTCGATCCCGAGAAGCTCCTCTTTGGACAGGTCGATGTCATCCAGCACAATCTTTCCATCCCGAATACGGGGGTGAATTGTATTCTCGATGGCGATGGGCTGCTCCATAATCTCCTTCATCATGAAGTGCTCGTAGCCGCCCTTTTCGGCCGAGTCAATGCTCCAATCAACTGTGGAGATTTCCTTTTCTATCCGGTGACCGTCCGTGTCATAGACCTCAACCCCCTGCCGTCCGGCAAGCACGATTTCGTTGTCCTCCAGGTAAATCACCCGCTTGGTGTAGGAGATAAGCGCCGTCACATCGGAGGCGATGTAGCTTCCTTTATCCGACACGCCGACGATCAGGGGACTGGCCTGCCGCACGGCGGCAAAACGATCCGGCTCATCGGCGCAGACGATGCCGAGGGCATAACTTCCCTCCAGCCGGGAGATGGCTTTGGAGACGGTGCGAAGCAGATCGCCGTCATAATAAAAGTCCAGCAAATGTGCAATCACTTCGGTATCCGTTTCGCTGAGGAAGGTGTATCCGGCGGCTGTCAGCTCAGCTCGCAGGGCGATGTAGTTTTCGATAATGCCGTTGTGCACGACGGCAAACCTGCCGTTTTTGCTTATGTGCGGGTGGGCGTTGCGGTCGGACGGCTCTCCATGTGTGGCCCAACGGGTATGCCCAATACCGACGGTGCCCGAAACGGTGGAAACATCCCCGATTTTATCCCGCAGGCACTGGATGCGTCCCTTTGCCTTGTGTATATCAATCTTATGATCGTTGATTACCGCGATGCCGGCAGAATCGTACCCTCTGTATTCCAGCTTGGAGAGGCCGTCGAGCAGGATCGGCGCTGCCTGCGCCTTCCCGACAAAGCCAACGATACCACACATAAGAATCACTGCCTTTCAAATTTAGAAAATCGTTCGTAAAATCGTCCGTAACGCTGCGGACGGCAATCTCCCGCGCCGCAGCTTGTAAAAATTCCTGTAAATCGGGATAAGGCGCGGAGATTTTTCTTAGCGCGCCCCGTTCCGTATTTTCCCCGCTTTGGAGCAAAGCCGGATTTTATAAAAATGGCCGGCCGTCTTTCCTGCTTCGCATATGTAGATTATAATAGCCTAAACCATGGGATTTGTCAAATAAAATCCTGTAAAGGCGCGGCGCGCGGCCTGCCTTTTGGCGTTTTGCCGTTTTCACAAAAAGAGAGGCCTCATGCGAAATGAAAAATATGTTTGCAAAAGGCGTGCATATGTACTATTATGTATATAATAACGAGGAGAGATATTTTCCGAAAACGGGAGGATATTCTTCA
>UQRS01000109.1 GCA_900543525.1 uncultured Oscillospiraceae bacterium | reverse complement strand
CCGCAGGCTTTGACAAACTCGGAGCAGATGTTCGCATTGCTCAATATGAAAGCGGAACAAGACGACCAAAGGGTAAATATGTTGAACGGTTAGCCGCTATTGTCGGTGTACAGCCGTCAGCTTTAGAAGTTCCCGATATAAATAATTACGAAGCGTTATTTCAGCTTCTTTTCGCACTTGAAGATGAGTACGATTTACATATTTGCACCGATGAAATAGGTTTGCCTTATTTAATGCCGAAAAACCCCACATCTCACGAATCCGACGGGTTTATGGAATGGAGCAAAAAACATGAGCAGCTCAAAAACGGAGAAATAACGCAAGAGGAATATGATGAGTGGCGTTATAATTACCCTATGAGTGCCGCAAGAGAAAACCATAAAAAACTTATGGAATTATGGGACAAAAAGAAAAACGGTGAATAAAAATAACCCCTAATGTATGAATTGAGTCATACATTAGGGGTTTTCCCTTTGTATTAAATTAGTGAAACAGTATCAAAACAGTATCGTTTAAAGTCGGCAAACACTCAAAACCCAGTGTTTAAGCCACTTTTACGACTTCTGTTATTCCCACTCGATTGTGGCCGGGGGCTTGGTGGTGATGTCATAGACTACGCGGTTGACGTTGCCCACCTGGTTTACAATACGGTTGGAGGCCGCTTCCAATACCTCGAAGGGAATTTTTGCCCAGTCGGCCGTCATAAAATCGCTGGTAGTTACGGCGCGCAGCGCGATGGTGTAATCATAGGTGCGGCCGTCGCCCATGACGCCGACCGAACGCATGTTGGTCAAAACGGCGAAGTACTGGCTGATTTCGCGGTCGAGGCCGGCCGCCGCAACCTCCTCCCGGAAGATGGCGTCGGCATCCTGCAGAATGCGTACCTTCTCGGGAGTGACGTCGCCGATGATCCGTACGCCCAGACCCGGGCCGGGGAAGGGCTGGCGATAAACCATGCTGTCCGGCATGCCCAGTTCCAGTCCGGCCTCCCGTACCTCGTCCTTAAAGAGGTCGCGCAGCGGCTCGACAATCTCCTCAAAATCCACATGGTCGGGCAGACCGCCGACATTGTGATGGCTTTTGATCAGCGCCGCATCGCCCACGCCGCTTTCGATCACGTCGGGATAAATCGTACCCTGTACCAGGAAATCTACCTTGCCGATCTTTTTGGCCTCCGCCTCAAACACGCGGATGAATTCCTCACCGATGATCTTGCGCTTCTGCTCGGGATCGCTGACGCCGGCCAGCTTCTCATAAAAACGCGCGCTGGCATCGACGGCGATGAGGTTGATGTCATATTCCCCGCGGAAGAGCGCCTCCACCTGCCTGCCTTCGTCCTTGCGGAGCAGACCGTGGTCGACAAAAATACAGGTCAGGTTGTCCCCGACCGCCCGGTGCAGCAGCACGGCCGCCACGCTGGAGTCCACGCCGCCCGACAGGGCGCAGAGAACCTTCTTGTCCCCGATCTTTTCGCGCAGCTCGGCTACGGTGCGCTGAACAAAGTTGGCCATCGTCCACTCGCCCTTGCAGCCGCAGACGCCGAGGACAAAATTCCGCAGCATTTCCATCCCTTTGGGAGTGTGCATAACCTCCGGATGGAACTGCACGGCATACAGTTTTTTAGAGGTGCATTCCATTGCCGCGACGGGGCAGTCGGCCGTTTTTCCGGTGATGCGGAAGCCGGCCGGAATCTGATTGATATAATCGGTGTGGCTCATCCAGCAGGTAATGCTCGACTCAATCCCCGAGAAGAGGGCGCTCGTCCCGTCGATGGAGGCGGTGACCTTTCCATACTCGCTGTTGCCGGCCGTGACCGAGCCGCCCAGGGTATAGGCCATCAGCTGCGCGCCGTAGCAGATACCCAGCACCGGAATGCCGAGGTCGAACAGCGCCCGGTCGTAGCGGAGTGCATTCTCCCCATATACGCTGTTGGGTCCGCCGGTCAGGATAATGCCCTTGTAGCCGGCCGCCCGAATCTCCTCCAGCGGCGTGGTATAAGGCCGCACTTCGGAATAGACATGATTTTCACGAACCCGGCGGGCAATCAGCTGATTGTATTGGCCGCCGAAGTCAAGAACCAGAATTTTTTCCATGGCTTGAGATATCCTTCCTTACAGATTAAAGTCCCAGACGGGAGAACACCTCGTTGTATGCATCCTCCACATTTCCGAGGTCGCGGCGGAAACGGTCCTTATCCAGCTTCTGATTGGTTTTTGCGTCCCAGAGGCGGCAGGTATCGGGAGAAATTTCGTCCGCCAGGACAATCTGACCGTTCGACAGCTTGCCGAACTCAATCTTGAAATCGACCAGCTTGATGCCGATGCCCTTGAAATACTCAGTCAGGATCTGATTGACCTTCATGGTCATTTCGCTGACGAGATCCAGCTCCTCCCTGGTGGCGAGGCCGAGGGCGGTAATATGCGACTCGGCAATCATCGGGTCGCCCAGCGCGTCGTCCTTGAGGCAGAATTCCAGCGTGGGGTTCTTAAGGACGGTGCCTTCCTCCACGCCGAAGCGCTTGGAGAAGCTCCCGGCCGCAATGTTGCGGACGATAACCTCGAGCGGGAGGATGGTGACCTTCTTCACCAGCGTCTCCCGGTCGCTGAGCTCCTTCACAAAATGGGTGGGAATGCCGGCCTTTTCCATAACGCCCATCAGCAGATTGGTCATCCGGTTGTTGATCGAACCCTTGCCCTCGATCGTGCCTTTTTTCAGGCCGTTGAACGCGGTGGCG
>UQRS01000108.1 GCA_900543525.1 uncultured Oscillospiraceae bacterium | reverse complement strand
TGTTCCGTCTCCCTCTCGGTGTCCGTCCCTCAGAGCGCTCGATTATATTAACACATCTCTACCCCTCATGTCAACTACTTTTTTTCGGAATTTGTCAAAATGACGTTTCGCCCAAATTTATTCTTCGCTTGTCTGGATCCCTTTGCGAATAATGCACAGCTTTTCCGGACACAATTGGAATATACTTCTGAATCGAACCAGAAAAAGGATGTGTTCTTTTGAAAAAGCCCAGAATTTTCAAAATGCTGCTTTGCGCCGCGCTTTCCTTCGCCCTGATGATCGGCGTTTCGCGCGGCCTGTATGAGGCGTCCGCCCTCTCCCGGATGGGTTCCAGAGGCGCCGAGGTGCGGGAAATTCAAACCCGGCTGATCAACTGGGGCTATATGGCCGGCAAGGCGGACGGCATCTTCGGCACCAAAACCAAAGCGGGCGTCGAATATTTTCAGCGTAAAAACGGGCTGGCTGTCGACGGCGTCGCCGGGAAAAGGACGCTGGCTGCGCTTGGCATCAACACCGCCGCTTCCTCGACCGGAGGCACATCCTCCTCCGACTACAATCTGCTGGCCCGCATCATCTCCGCCGAGGCCAGGGGCGAGCCATACAACGGCCAGGTCGCCGTAGGCGCGGTCATCCTCAACCGCATTGAGCACCCCTCTTTTCCGGACACGCTGGCCGGCGTGGTCTACCAGAAGGGGGCGTTCAGCTGTCTGGACGACGGGCAGTTCAACGTCGCCGTGGCCGACAGCGCCTATAAGGCGGCGACCGACGCTTTGAACGGCGTCGATCCCAGCGGCGGCGCGATCTACTACTACAATCCGGCGACCGCCACCTCCAGTTGGATCTGGAGCCGGCCGATTATTAAAACCATTGGGAAGCACAACTTCTGTAAATAGCTTTACTTTTCGCACCTCGCCTTTTATAATGTAAGTTATATTAAGCCGACAGGCGGCAAGACCCCCGTTCGCTTATGGTAAAAGGAGGTGTGACGTGCGCAAACTGCTTTTCACCCGGCGCGGCAACCGGATTTTCGTGCTTGCCGCCGTCGGCCTGCTGCTTGTTTTGGGAACGCTTTCCTTTTTCGGCTTCCTTAGGCTGGAGAGGATTGCGCCTCCCTGCCTTTTTCACAGAGTAACCGGGCTGAACTGCCCGGGCTGCGGCGGGACGAGAGCCATCTCCGCCATGCTGCGGCTGGATTTTGCCGCGGCATTCTGGTACAACCCGTTGATCTGTTGCCTTGCGGGAGTTGTGGGCGGGTGGTTCCTCTGGTTTTGCAAAAATGCCTTCTTCGGCGTTTACCACCCGCCTTTCCGGAGTCGGTGGTACCTGCGCTTCTGCGTTGGAGCGGCGCTGGTGACCCTCGCTTTTTTCTTCCTTCGCAACACCGGATGGTACCGCCTCCTGTTTTACTGAGAAGAATATATTGGAAAACGCCCGGGTAGGGCGGCCACAGGATAAAAAGCACGGCGCGTACTCTATGCGGTCTGCACCGTACTTTTTTAAGCGGATCTATTATTTCTTCCAGTGCTCGAGTGTCGGCACTACCGCTTCCATATGTGCCCTGACCTGTTCCGCAGGCCAGCTTTCGTTCGCCATATGCTCCACGCAAAAATCAATCAGCTGCTCTTTGCTGGTGTACTTGAACACGCCGTCGGCATAGCACCATTTGCAATATTCCTCATTAAAAGAACCGTCAGGCTCTTTGCTGATTACCGAATCGTCAAGCGGCATTCCACAGCATTGGCAAATCAGCTGCCTTGGAGCGCCCAACAGGGTGTTGATAGAGACATCAAAGAAGTTTGAAAGCAGCTTTAAGGTTTCCAGCCCCGGCGTCGTTTCACCGTTTTCCCAGCGGGAGACTGCCTGCCTTGTAACAAAGACCTTTTCGGCCAGCTCGTCCTGTGACAGCCCTCTTTGAGTTCTGAGATTATGCAAAATATCTTTTGTATCCATAAAGAACACCTCCTTGACGCCAAGTGTAACACAGAATTCTTTCGCAGACAAGCAACCCGCAGTTGCTGCAAATCCGGTGCTAAGAGGCCTCGCTTCACAGCAATCGCACAACACTGCACGACAGCAAGGCTTGCAAAAACAGCCACGGCGGTTTTCTCCGCTGTGGCTGTTGATCGGCATATGCCTTACATAAAATTACAGGCGATCCGGCCGCTTCTTTTAGTACTGATAATAGTCATAGTTGTACGACCGGTCATAGCCGTCAAAATACTCGTCGTAATAGCTCTGTATGCCGTCCTGCACACCCTCCAAAAAAGCTGGCGTGTAGGCAAGCGCATACAGGATCATCACAATGCTGAGGAGGATGGAGACTCCGCCCATGATAATGCCGGCGACCGACATACCGTTCGGGAAGGCCTTTTTCGCTAGAGCGACAATGCCAAAAACGATCGCCGCGATGCCAAAGGGCGCGCCAACGCAGCAAAAGGAGAAAACGATCCCGCAGATTCCAAGCACCAGCGCGGCAATGGCCAGCCCGCTGGTCTTTTTCTGCACCGGAGGCTGCGCATACTGCGGTGGATACCCCGGGTAGGCGCTCTGCGCCGGCTGATTCCATGCGTTTACCGGAGGCTGCGGCGCACTCTGCGCCATCGGCGCGGGAGGCATCATCTGCCCCGCCGGCGGAATCGGCGCGGAGGAGACGGGCGGCTGTACCGGCTGTATCGGCTGTATCGGCTGCACCGGTTGTATCGGCTGCACCGGCTCTACCGGCGAAGGCGGCGGAGTCTCTCCCGCCGGGGCAAGAGGGGCGGCCTCTCCCAAATTCGGGGAGGTCGGCTGCGCCGGAACCTCCGTCACAGGGGGCGGCGTTTCCGTATGCTGCGGCATCGGGGGCGCCATATAATCCGCGTCCGGCGGCAGATTTCTTTTATCCTCATTCATAATAAGGTATACCTCCTTTATAAGCGCAGGCCGTTTTTAGGGCGCGTCGCTTCCCCATAGGGAAACGACCGACCGCAGGCCGCAAAGCTGTTTTCAAAAAAGTAAAAGCGCAGATCAAGCGGAGCAGCCTTACCGGGGGAAAAGCGCCTCCCTCCACCATATACACCGAAAAGCCGTGAAGGCCGCGGTTTTGGAAGAAGCGCCGCGCAAGGCTCGATCGAACCGCGCGCAAAACGCACCCGCTCTGGCCTTAGTATACACGATCGTACCGGAATATGCAATGCCCATTCCCATTTTCTCCCCACGGCAGTTCACCGAAATTTGGGCGGGTGTTTTGACAGAAAAAGCCCCCGCTCAAGGCCGAGCGAGGGCTTTGCAATCGGTTTGCAGTATTTTAAAAAGGCTTTTGCCGTGGTTATTCCGCGATGACGGCCACGACCTCATCCACCGTGCTGAGCAGGATGTAGTTCTGCCCATTCAGCTCATACTCGACATA
>UQRS01000107.1 GCA_900543525.1 uncultured Oscillospiraceae bacterium | reverse complement strand
TTTTGTGTTGCAGAATTTTGGCGGCATAAATGCCATTCGGGCGATTTTGTCGGATTCCGGCGAAATTTCCCGAAATTTATATTAAAAAAGCTGCGGCGTCTTTCCGGCTTATTTTGAAGCCTCTTTGGATCGGCCGCCCGGCAGAAACGGAGTGTCAGTATTATGAGTTTAGTACCGTACGTTGTGGAACAAACCAGCAGGGGCGAGCGTTCTTACGATATTTTTTCCCGGCTGCTGAGCGACCGGATTGTCATGCTGTATGACCAGGTGGACAACAATTCGGCCAGCCTGATCATTGCACAGCTTCTCTATCTCGAGGGGCAGGACCCGGATAAGGATATCAGCTTTTATATCAACAGTCCCGGCGGTTCGGTTTCGGCCGGGCTGGCGATTTATGATACCATGCAGTATATCAAGTGCGATGTTTCCACCATCTGCGTCGGCATGGCGGCCAGCATGGGCGCCTTCCTGCTGTCGGCCGGCACAAAGGGCAAGCGCTTCGCCCTCCCGAACAGCGAGATTATGATTCATCAGCCGCTCGGTCAGGCCGAGGGGCAGGCGACCGACATCATGATTCACGCCGACCATATCCTCAAAACCAAGCGAAACCTGAACCGCATGCTTTCCGAAGCGACCGGTCAGCCGCTTGAGGTGATCGAGCGGGATACCGAGCGGGATAACTTTATGTCGGCGGCTGAGGCGGCCGAGTATGGCCTGATTGACCGGGTCATCGCGCACAGATAAAAAGGGTGGATCATATGGCGGAAGATAAAAATACAGTTTGCTGCTCCTTTTGCGGAAAAACGCAGGATGAGGTTGTCCGGCTTGTGGCCGGGCCGGGCGTCTATATCTGCGACGAGTGTATAGAGCTTTGCAACGCCATCCTGGATGAGGAGTTCGGCCGCGGACAGCGCAGCCGGAAAAAGGCCAAAAAGGCGGACAGCAGCGTCAAGCTGATGAAGCCGCAGGAGCTCAAAGCGCGGCTGGATGAATATGTCATCGGGCAGGATCAGGCGAAAATCACGCTTTCGGTCGCGGTGTATAACCACTATAAACGGATTTTCAAAAGTGCGGAAACGGATGTGGAGCTGAGCAAAAGCAATGTGATGATGCTCGGCCCCACCGGTGTGGGTAAGACGCTGCTGGCGCAGACGATGGCGCGCATTCTCGATGTGCCGATCGCCATCACCGACGCCACCACACTGACCGAGGCCGGCTATGTCGGCGAGGATGTGGAGAACATCCTGCTCCGTCTGATTCAGGCGGCCGACTATGATATTGAAAGGGCTGAGCACGGCATCATCTATATTGATGAAATCGACAAGATTGCCCGAAAGAGCGAGAATCCCTCGATCACCCGCGACGTCAGCGGAGAGGGCGTGCAGCAGGCTCTCCTCAAAATTCTGGAGGGGACGGTCTCCAACGTGCCGCCCTCCGGCGGAAGGAAGCATCCCCAGCAGGAGTTTATTCAGCTGGATACAACCAACATTCTGTTCATCTGCGCCGGTGCGTTTGACGGAATCGGGCAGGTGATCGAGCGACGGATCGGCGGCGGAAGCCTCGGCTTCGGGGCGGAGGTCAAGTCGAAAAAGGATGACGACCTTGACGATCTGATCGCGCAGGCGACCCATCAGGATCTGGTCAAATACGGCCTGATCCCCGAACTGGTCGGCCGGCTGCCGGTGATCACAACCCTCAACGGCATGGATGAGGACTCCCTCATCCGGATCATGACCGAGCCGAAGAATTCCATCATCCGGCAGTATCAGGCGCTTTTCCGTATGGATGGGGTTTCGCTGGAGTTTACCGAGGCCGCTTTGCGGGAGATGGCGCGAAAGACCATCGCGAACAAGACCGGCGCAAGAGGCCTTCGCTCGGTGATCGAGGGCGTGCTGGGCAGCTGCATGTTTGAGGTGCCCTCCGATCCCCGGATTGAGCGGGTCGTGATCGACGCCCCCTGCGTTTTGGGAGAGGCTTCTCCGGAGTATATCCGCGGGGAAGGCCGCCTGCATCCGGCGGATACGCTTCCGATCGGCGGTCACCCGGGCGAGATTGCCTGACCTTTTTAAGGACCAGTGGTTTTAGCGAAAAAAAGCCTCCACCTTCCTCACGGCCTGCCGGGGAGGGGCGGAGGCTCTCTTTTTGGATTGCATAAAAATAAGGCTCTCGGCCGGTTGTAAAAGCCGGCTGAGAGCCTTTCTCTTCGCTTGTGCTTTGCTTTTGGATGTATTGAGGCACAGGTGTGCCGCCTTTCCCGGGATCGGGTTAAGCCAGCGCCGCACCCAGCGCCTTGCACTCCTCCAGGCCGGCGTCATCGGGCGCCTCGTTGCAGATCACACTGTCGCAGGCCAGCGTCGCCCCGTCGGAGGTGCAGCGCTCCTCCCAGCTGCGCATCCACTCGCCGTCGCCCCAGCCGTAGGAACCGAACAGAGCCAGCTTTTTCCCCTTCAGCTGCGGTTCGCAAGCCTCAAACATGGGCTCGAACTCATCCTCCTCCAGCACCTCGGCGCCCATGGCCGGGCAGCCAAATGCGATGGCGTCGAAGTTGTCAAGCATCGAGGCGTCAAACTCCGCTGCGGTCAGCAAAACGGCTTCTGCCCCTTTTTCTTTCGCACCCTCCAAAACGGCGGAGGCCATGGCCTCCGTATTTCCGGTGCCGCTCCAATACACGACTGCAATTTTGCTCATTGATAAGTCATCCTTTCTTCAGGTTTGTCGGGTAAGACGGCGCTTTCGGTCACATGGCTACAGTGAGCCGTTCGACCGATTTGCCGTTTTCCCATTGCGCACGGTAGATGTCCGTGCATTTTTTGTACAGCGAAAACAGCTTTTCTGCCCGGGTGATGTCTCCATACACCTTCCAGCAGCCGCAGCATTTGAAGCCGCCCGCGCGGTTTTCAATAAAGCCGGCGACGTCCTCCGGCGGGTAACCGAGGAAGAGGCCGATTTCGTGCGGGAAATCGGCGCAGGTCTGCACCCGCCTCGCCAGAAAGGCTACGCACTGCTCCGGGTTTTCGCAGTGATAACCGCGGGCCTGCAGCAGCTTTCGCGCACAGTTGTCCGAGAGATCCGCACACAGCTTCCCGGGACGGTAGGCATAGATCAGTGCCCGTTCTCCGGAACAGCGCAGCGGCAGAATCCGCACGCCTTTGGGGCGCAGCCTCCGGTTCAATTGGCGCAGCTCATTATGCAGCGCGCTTTCGGAGGCCAGCTTGCAGGTGAACAGACTTCCGGTTTTCAGCCCGGCCAGGGTGGGGGAACAGTGTTGGATAATCAGCTCTTCGGACATACGGCGCCTCCCATAGCGACATGCTCTTCGAGAATGTTCTTGAGAGCCGACATCGAACTGGTATGGCAGCGTGCGATCCGGACGTTTTGCCCCTTGGTCTCGCTCAGGGCGCAGCGCACCATTTTGTGGGAGATGGTATTGGTAAACAGCACCAGAAGATCGGGCATGCCGATGTTTTTCAGCCCATTGTTCATTTTCGGATAAACCTTTGCCTTGCATTGATACGCCTTGCAGAGATCCTTATACTGCCGTACCATGCATT
>UQRS01000106.1 GCA_900543525.1 uncultured Oscillospiraceae bacterium | reverse complement strand
ATAACGACGGCAAGGTGACCGTCTCCGACGTTGTGCTGCTGCGTAAGCTGATCGTAGCCGGCAGCTGGACCGACCGTGAGTTCGCGGCCGGCAACCTCGATGACTCGGATGAGAATCTGACCGTCTCCGATGTTGTGGCGCTGCGCGCTCTGATTGTGCAGGGTGCCTGAGGAGGATAATCCTCCCCATCCGGCGGCAGGATTGCCGCGAAAAAGAACATGTTTTGCTGTGGCTCCGGCCGGTTTTATCCGGCCGGAGCTTTTCGTTTCTTTTCCTGCCTGTTTTCGGTTGACTATCCCCGTTTTTTTGATATAATTGTACCTGTACTTCGGTGCGGCGGGGCGTTCCGGCCTCGCGGCAGGTCGACTCCTTCGGGCAGGGGGCGGAAAATTCAAAAAAACGCCGCTTGTCTTTTCGGCGTTTGAAAGGTTTTTTCTTTGCCCGGACGACCTTGCATGACGATTGCTGCCCGGAATGCTTCGCCACACACAAAACGGCAAATTTGATGAAAGAAAAGAGAAAGGATTGATTGCGCGTATGAAAAAGCTGGTCAAAAGCGCGCTCGGCCTCCTGCTGTCGGCGGTGCTTGCGATGAGCAGCGTTGTGGGAGCCGGTGCAATCTCTCTGGAGACCTTTACCTGGGCGGACTTTAATGCGACCTCCGGAACCTCTCCGGACTGGGTGGCGAGCGCCACGACGGAGGAGAAGGAGGCGACGGTTCAGGCGATCAAGGACGAGTATGCCGCGCAGAAGGCTGCCGGTTACAACCTCGGCGGTATGGAGAGCTTCTCGAATTATCAGAATGTCGTCTGCGCCCAGTTCAGCGGAGCCGACAGCGACAACGTCGGTAACCCCTGGAGCGCTACCGATGGCCGGAAATGGGGCGCCATTGTCTGCCCGTTTGCCGGAATCGCTTTTACGGCGCGGGATTACTTCGCCATCAAGATGGGCGGCGTGATCACGCTGTACAACAACCAGTTTGAGTGGACCGATCCGGAGACCGGCAAAACCGCCCTGTATCAGCAGACGTCCGGCGGCGCGTTTACCCGTGACCCGAACGGAACCGAGGTGCGCCGCACCGGAAGTACGCCGGGCGCCGGCGCGCAGGACGCGGCGACCAGAACCGCCATGCAGCAGTTCTTTGCCCGGTCAGCCTATGAAGGCGCCAACCTGGGTTATGCGGTCAGCGCGTGCGAATACTACAACGGATACGCGTATCAGGAGTTTTTCGGCCCGTACAGCACCGGCACCTCGGATCAGATCGACCGCGGCGCGGACAAGGCGTACGGCATCTCTTATCTCGTCGCCAAAGGGGACAAGGTTTACGTTATCGTGGACGACATGATGACCGCGTGGAGCTCTACCTGGAAGAGGCTGAAAACCACGACGCCCGATCGTTTCTCGGTTTCCGGCCTGCCGGTCAGCAATCCGTACAAGACGGAGGATGGCTACATCTGTCAGGATTTTGAAAATCTGGTTATCGTTGTTTCCCCCGAGGGAGAGACAATGATTGTCAGCCGGGTGAACACCATTACCTCGATCACCGGCCCGGCGGTTGTCGGCGCGGCCGTGGATGGAGAGAATATCCGCATTCTTGCGGCCTCCGGCGCGGATCTTTCCGCACTTGAGCTGACCCTCACCTTCGCGGATGAGGATACCCTGACCCAGACCTATGATTTCAGCAAACCGGATGATCTGGTCGTCTCCAGCGCGACAAAAGAGGAGACGGTCTACCACGTGACCGCTTATTCAGAGGACAGCCTGACCGATACGCAGAAGTCGCAGATCCGTTCCGCGCAGAGAGCGATCAACAAGCTGCCTGTCTATATTTTCAGCGAGGATGAGATGATCGCTCAGACGGCCATTGAGTTCTATGACCGGCTGGATGAGGTCAGCCGTCTGGCTATCCAGGATGCGGAGAAGGTTGCTTCCGCCCGCGCCCGGCTGGCCGAGATGGAGGATCGTCCCTTCCGCATTACCTGCGTCGGCGACAGCATCACCGAAGGTATTGGCGCCTCCGGCGGGATGGACTATCCCGCGCAGCTGCAGCGGCTGTTGGGCAAGGAGTATGAGGTGACCAACGCTGGTACCAGCGGCGCCTTCGCTTCGGAGGCGGCCTGCTGGCTGCCCTACATCACGACCAACGGCTATATCCGGGGTATGAACTCCAATCCCGATCTGGTCTTTATGATGCTGGGCACCAACGACGCCTGGAGCGCCTATTGGGAGCAGACCGACGTGGACTTCCCCGCGCTGTTTGAGGCCGGCTACCGCAAGCTGATCGAGCGGTACCAGGCCATGCCCTCCAGCCCCAAGATTGTGCTCTGCCTGCCGATGACCGTTTACAACACCGACGACGGACGGGAGAAGAACAATGTGAACGGAACCATCCCGATCGTCCGCAAGCTGGCGGAGGAGTATGGCCTCGACCTGCTGGATATGCACAGCTTTACCGAGGGGCACGCCGACTGGTTCGGCGATGGCCTGCATCCCAACAACAACGGCTACACCAAGGTAGCGGAGCGCTTTTCCGAGGTGGTAGAGGAGATCATGAACACCAGCGAGGAGGTCGGCATTAACGGTATTCTGGTGGACGGCCAGCCGCTGGAGGGCTTTGCCGCCGACAAGACCGAGTATACGGTGCAGACCGACTCCTATGATTTTCCCCGGCTGACGGTAACCTCTGATGGAGATTACAAGCTGCATGTGACCGAGGCAACCAGCCTGAACCCGGTGGCTTATATCCATGTTGAGAGCCTCACCGGCCATCATGGAAAGACCTATACCATCCGGTATGATGTGCAGACTGTAAAGCCCGGCGACGTCGATAACGACGGCAAGGTGACCGTCTCCGACGTTGTGCTGCTGCGTCAGCTGATCGTCGCGGGCAGCTGGACCGACCGCGAGTTCGCGGCCGGCAACCTCGAGGACTCGGATCAGAATCTGACCGTCTCCGACGTTGTGGCGCTGCGCGCTTTGATCGTCGCGGGCTAAGGCATAAAGTCTGACAGCCTGATGGGCGCCGAAGCTTGCCGCCTGTCGGGCCTTACGGAACAGAAAAGGAAAAAGGGCTCTGCCCCCGGCAAAGGGTACAGGGCCCTTTTTATAAGAAAAGAGGAGTAGGATGATGAAGCGTATACTCAGTTTGATCCTGGCGGCGGCTTTGCTGGTGACGGCACTGTCCGGCTGTGCAGATAAGAAAAAAACGGCCGGAGAGGCCGTCCTCTCGGGTACGGAGGTGACCGCCAAAGCGGGAGAGCAGGTCGTGATCCCAGTCGTCCTCAGCGGCATGGACAGCCTGAAGGACAGCTGCAACGGACGTCTGGCCGGATTTCAGTTTGACGTCAGCGCACCCGGGCTGACCATCCTTGGCGCGGTGACCGAGCTGTCTTCGGAGACCGGAAGCGAAATCGCGGCCAATTGGACGGTGGATGACAGCGCCCAGAGCGATGGCTCTTATCTGGTTATGGTGGTGGACATGAACCTTGTCGGAATCGAGGCTGCGGGCGACGCGGAGATTGCACGGATTCAACTGAAGGTGCCGGACGACGCCTCCGGAGAGTATACCGTAAACTATACGATTACGGATATCTGCGATACCGACGCCAATTCGGATGTCACCGACAAGATCACCGCCTCCCCCAGCAAGGTGATTGTAAAATAGCTTACTTTTGTATCCGCCGGCAAATGGGAGGAGGTTTTTCTCTCCCGCCGGCATAGATATAGAAAAAAAGCAGAAAAACCCCCGTCTCAAATCCGAATGAAGTGACCCCAAAAAGTTAGACAAAAATAAGAATAAAAATTGTTCAAGCTA
>UQRS01000105.1 GCA_900543525.1 uncultured Oscillospiraceae bacterium | reverse complement strand
ATTTGCCGATTGGCAACATTGCTACACTTTGCGGCTTTGCAGATACTAATTATTTTTCAACGGCTTTTAAGAAAAACGTTGGTTTGTCTCCGGTGAAATACAGAACGAATGATTCTTTCAAAAAGTTATGATTGGTGCGGTTTGTGAATGGTAATACAGGCTGCGATTAAAGAACAGCGCTAATTGGAAAAATAAATCCACAAAACGGCCGCATCACCCAATCGGTGGTGCGGCCGTTTTTGTCAAAATAATCTCCGGCTGTGTCGGGGGGTATTTTGCCCCTCGGCGCCGCCGGAATGTTTCCGTTGGACGAAGCGCCGGGAGTCCGGTGTGCTTTTATCCCCGGACGATATGCCGGAGGGGGCGTCCTCTTTTTCCCGCGGCGGCAGGATTTAAAACCTTTCAGAACAAAGATTTGTAATTTTAGGGCAAAATTTTTATACAATTGCCGTTTGAAATGTGTTATATAAATAAAGGAAGATGGTTATTCTGCTCAAAGTCTCGCCCGAATATATATAAAAAATGGCAAAGTTTGACGAGATGCTGCCATGCGGGCGGAGGTTTTGCGGCTGAAGAGCTGTCGACGGATGAATCGTTTAAGTTTTCGTGAAGGAGGAAAAATATGAAAGCAAAAAAATTGCTCAGCGTGCTTCTGGCCGTGTGCATGGTGCTGTCTGTTTTGCCGATGGCTCTGTTTACGGCCGGGGCCGAGTATGAGGCGCTGACCGACTACCTGACGGTGGCATGTACCGCCAACACAAACGGCGGAAGCAATCGGGATGCCACCAACGACTATGGCAGCCACGGCGTGAACAACGAAGCGAACAATATCAGTACGGTGAACGGATCGGTGGCGGTCTACAGCATCGATTTCGGGGAGGATACCTATTCCTCGATCCAGATTCACTATTCCGGCCGCACGAGCGGGCGCTGCCCGACCTCGGCCAATGCGAACATATACCTTGGCGATTACTGGACCGATCCGGAGGGCTGCACCCTCCTCGGCAACGTCAAGCTGCCGCCCTACGGCAGCGAGAACTGGGACAGCCGGAATCTGTCGACCATCGCCGCTTTCGACGGGCTGACCGGTACGCAGACGATCTCTGTCCAGTATATCGGTGAGGATGGCTATTCCACCGTGTCCAATGCTCGGCAGATGTATTTTTATAAGGAGGCTCTTGCCGATCTGACGTCTTATGTGGACGCGGAGAATGCGACGGTTTCCACAGCCAGCGCAAGCAAGACGGGCGTCGGCGGCGGAGAAGGCCCCGCCCAGCTGTTTGCAGGCCTCGGCAACAAGATGGGCATCAACTTCAAGGAGGGGGAGACCCCCACGCTGACCTACGTGACGACCGTGCCGACCACGGTGTATGCGTATACCTACATGACCGCCAACGACAGTGCGGAGCGCGATCCCAAATCCTGGAATTTCTACGGCTCCTCCGATGGGGAGACGTGGACGCTCATTGACGCGGTTACGGATTTTTCCGCGCCCTCGACGCGCTGCTGCTGGTCGGATGTCCTTTTCAAGGTCGACAGCCCGGCAGAGTATTCTTATTATAAGCTGGAGATTACGGCTTGCAAAAACATCACCAGCGGCTATTGCCAGCTGGATGAGTGGCGCACCTACGGCACCCTCTACTCGGGCGCGGACGCAATTGAAGAGGTCGAGGCGCTGATCTCCGCAATTGCGGAGACTGAGCCGCTCTCCGATGAGTATTTTGCAGCGATCGCGGCGGCGGAGGCGGCCTATGACAAGCTGGGGGAGGCCAATCAGGGCTATGTTACCAACAGCGCCGCTCTCACCGAGCCGTCCGCCGTGGCGAAGGCCAAAGCCGACGGCAAGGATTATACCTATATTTACAACACGATTGAGCAGATCAAGGGCTTTATGCCGATCAGCTATAAGTCCAAAACCAGCCTTGATCTGATCGAGTCGCTCTATACCGACGCGGTCGCGAAGCTGGGCGAGGCGGATGTCAAGGCCTATATTGTAAATTACGCGGACGCGATGAACGCAAAGGCCACCTATCGCAAGATTATCGACGACTTTAGCGTTACCTTTACCCTCAGCAAGGATCGTATGACCACCAATAACCAGAAGTGGCTGGCGAACCAGACGGATGAGGAATGGAACAGCACGCTGGCCGCCATGGCCGATACGGTCAAGTATTTCTATGCCGAGCGGATGATCAATATCGGAATTGCCTCCGGCACGACCCGTTCTACCGAGAACCACGATTATGTCCTCGGCGCACAGCTGGAGAGCAAGCCGAACGACAACTGTGTAAGTCCGTGGAGCAGCAGCAGATACTGGTCCTACCTGATCGTGCCCTTCTCCGGCATGGCGTTTGACGTCGGCGGCTACATGGTGATCAACGACAACCACAAGCAGGCGCCGCTCGGAGAGGAGTTTGATCTTGCCGCCGACGGGCGAACCTATCAGGTCATGTGGAATAAGACCATCTCGCACGTAACCACTCCGCGCCAGAACGGAAAATCCATTACGGTAGATTCGGTTTCGGTTTATCCCGGATCGGGCGATTATGCCTCCGTGATTGGAAATGTTTTCCGCTACATGTACGCGAACTATGCCCAGACCAACAAGTGGGACGGAAAAACGCTGGGCTATCCTACGGCTGACGCCAGACTTGCCGGAACGGCCACTTATTATCAGAATTTCCTCAGCGACGATGGGAACGCCGTTCTCCTGAGCACGGCGGACATTTTGGGCGGCGTTGCGCTTGCGGTTGACGCGGAAGGATATGAGGCGCAGCTGAAAAGCGCCGCCGGTTCCGGATTTGTCCTGACCGGAGAGATGATGGATGTGATCGACTCCAAGGGCGGCGCGGCAGCCTTCTTCTCGAGCACGGGCGATTTGGATGTGGAAAACTCCACGGCCGACAGGCTGGTTTTCGAGAAGGGTACGTTGACGACGGCCGGGTTTGAGAGCACCCTGAGCGAGGATGAGCTGAAGGCGATGGCCGCGCCGGTCATCTCCCTGATCGACGCCATCGGAGAGGTTACCACCCTCGGCCCCAGCGGAAACAAGCTGGCCGCAATCGAAGCAGCCGAGAAGGCCTATGACGAGCTGCTGATCGACGCGAGAGAATACGTTACCAACTATACCGTTTTGTGCGATGCCCGCGCGGCCTATGACGCGTTGGTGGACGCGCTGGAAATTTATGACAGCGTCAAATACATCACGCCGATTTCCGGCCGTGTGCACGCGAACGAAGGCTTTGACAAGCTGTTTGACAACAATTATACCAACAAGCTGTATATGAACAAAGACAGCTATGCCGACGTGGTGTTCAGCACGGCGACGCCGGTGAAGGTTTCGGGCTATATCATGTCGACCGGCGGCGATACCGCCAACGCTGACAACACGCCGGGCGGGCGCAACCCCGTGGCCTGGATTCTCTACGGCTCGAACGACGGCGGAGAAACCTGGACCGAGATTATCAATTCCGCGCTGAGTCTGCCGGCGGCCAACAACACGCCAGCCACCATGTATCTGGACGCCGCTACCGCGGGGTATACCTATTTCAAGGCGGCGTTTACCATGTCCTCGCTCGGCAAGATGCAGCTGGGAGAGCTGGCCCTGCTGACGGAAAAGGAAGCAAACTACGACGCGGTGCTTGCCGCGTTGAAGAAGGTGCCGGAGGATCTTTCGATCTATACGAGCGAGAGTATTGCCGCCCTGAACAACGCGATTGGCGAGGTGCAGTACAACCTGCCGCCCAGCGAGCAGGCGACGGTCGATGGCTATGCCGCCGCGATTGAGGCGGCGATTACTGCTCTCACGCCCTGCCCGGCCGATTACACCGCTGTGGACGCCGCGCTGGAAAAGGCTGCGGCGCTGAAGGAAGCCGATTACACCGCGGCCTCCTGGGCCAACCTGCAGGCGGCGATCGAGGCGGTCGTCCGCGACCTCGCCCCCAGCGAGCAGGAGACGGTCGACGGCTATGCCGCAGCGATTGAGTCCGCCATCTCTGCTCTTGTGCCTAAAACGGTCGAGATGGAGCTTACCATCAGCAC
>UQRS01000104.1 GCA_900543525.1 uncultured Oscillospiraceae bacterium | reverse complement strand
CCCCACTTATTAGATAGTATATCATACTTGTCTAACAAATGGGGTGCTGTTCAAGCAGGGAGGAACGGGGCTGTTTTCTTGAATTTATCGGAAAGGCTTATTTGGACAAAAGCCAGCCGGCGTTGCCCATGGAGGCGTTGTCGCAGGTAATTCCATCGCCCGCGTCGCCAAAGACAATGCGGATGGTTTTGGCTCCCTCTGGCACGTCAATACGAATCAGCTCAAAGCCGTCGGGCGTCAGCTTGGCGGAGGTATAGGCCGCCGTCGTGCTGCCATCGAAGTAGATGGTGCAGGTAATCGAAGCCTTGTGTCCGTCGTTGACATTTTCCTTGACCACATCATCTACGCCGACCACGCCGACAAAGGCGGTCGCGCCGGTAGGAATGTTGTAGACAAACTCACCGACCGCGTTGGTCGAAATGCCGTGCGTATACTGCACGCCGGCGATCGAAATCGTGCCGCCCTTGGTGTTGGTGTTCACGCTGGCGGGGTCGCCGCTCCAACCGGTGGTGGCGCTTACATAATCGCTGCCGAGGAAGATGTCCGGCGTGTTCTCCGACTCCTCCACATGCACGTCGAGAGAGAAGGTTACCGGGTCGCCGCCATTCTCCGGAATGCCCAGCACCTTCAAAGTGCAGGACTTGGTCAGCTGCAGCGTGCCGGTATACTCGGTCGAGTCGGCGGTCGGCTCGCTTCCGTCGGTGGTGTAATGCAGCTTGCCGTTAAAGTTGGCGCTCAGCGTAACCGAGGTAAAGCCGGTTTTCTCCTCCACAGAGGATTTGATTTCGTCCGCCGTCTTGTTCCCGAGGACCCAGCCGGCGTTGCCCATCGAAACGTTGTCGCAGGTGATGCCGTTTCCGCCGTCGCCGATGTAAAGCCGGATCTGCTTCGCACCCTCCGGCACATCAACCGCAATCTTGAAATACTCGCCCATTCGGAAGACCGGCGTGCTCAAAGCCTCCGTCCCGTCGAAGGAAACCGTCAGGGTAGAGGAGGCCTGCGCGGCATTTGTGATATTCTTGTAAACGCAGTCGTCAATGCCGACGGCACCGACAAACTGGGTCGCCCCTTCCGGAATGTCATAAACCAGATAGCCGGTCGCGTTCATTCCAAAGCCGTGAGCGTAGGTCGTGCTGCCCTCGACAGTGACGTTGCCCTCGCCGTCATAGACCGCCTTGCCGCCGAGCGAGATGGTATCGTTGTTGAGGTTTTTATCAATCTTGATGCTGCCCCAATCGGTCTTGCCATCGACATAGCTGCCGCCCAGCCAGAGGTCGGGCAGAGGCAGATTCGCCGCGTTCACAAAGATGGCATAGTCATAATATGCCGCGTCTGCGCCGTTTTTGGGGACAGAGACAATCTTCAAAACGCCGGGCTTGTCAAAGGTGATCGGGCCGTCGGCCTTGGTTCCCGTTCCGGTGGAGAGCCAGGTCTTTTCGCCCGAGACGATGCAGTTGCGCAGCGCAACCACGTCGGATACCGAGAGAATATCGTCGCTGCTGTCGACATTGCCGATGCGCAGCTCCTCCTCGGTCGGGTTGCCGCCGACGATCAGCGCACGCAGCGCGACGACGTCCGAGACGGTGTTTTCTCCGTTTTTATCGAAATCCCCAAGCAGGAGGCGGCTGATCTCCGGCGCTGTGCCGTCGGTGGTGTAATAGATATCGCTGTCCGCGTTGCAGGTCAGCGTAACGGTGGTAGAGGCCTCGCCGTAAGCGATGTCGGCATAGACCAGATTCTTCCCAAGCAGGTTGAAGTAGTGGGAAATCACGGTTCCTTCACCGTCTCCGCTGACGATGGCAGCCGTCAGCTTGCAGCTTTCGGAAAGCTGCACCGGCTCGGTGTAGGTCACGGCGGTCGCGCTGGTCAGCGGATCGCTGCCGTCGGTGGTGTATTTGATCACGCTGTCGGCGGAGAGCGCCTTGATCTCCAGCGGGTGACCGAAGAGAATCTCGCCGCCGTACTCGCTGAAGCTCAGCTTGGAGAAGCGGACGGCAAATCCGGTTCCGGCGGTCAGTCCGGAGAAGGTCAGGCTGTCAGCCGAAGTCACCGTTTTGACCGTTCCGGTTTTGCTGCCGTCGCCGTTATCCTGCCAGATCTCGGCCGTATAGCTGCCGTCGGCCGGCAAAAAGTCGGCGAGGTTCACCGAAACGTCGGCCTCTGCGTTCAGAATGCCGCCGAGGAACCAGGTTCCCTTGCTCTCTTTCGCGTAGACCGCAGCCTCTCCAATCTTGCTGGAGGAGAGCACCCTGGTGCTGTCCCAAACGGTCGGGATGGATTTGATGAACTCAACCGCTTCGTTATTCAGGATGTCGGTCGGGGCGGTCGCAATAACATTCAGCGGGGAGTCAATGCAGATCAGCGAAGCAATCTGCATTGCGGTGTTGCAGGCCGGCGTCCAGTCGGCGTGGCCGCTCAGATACCGGGTGAAAAGCTGCCGGGTCAGCCAGGCAGCCTGGGTCGTATAGTTGGTGTTGCTGGATGCGCCGACGTTCTCAAGGCCGCGAATCGCCTCCCGCGAGAGCTCGTTGGGATAGGTCGCGTCGAGGCCGGCCGGCTTGTTGCAGCCGTGATAGTTTATAACAAGCTTCCGCTCGGCCGCCATTTTTAAAATGGCCTCCTGCATGGCGGTGTTGTTTTTGTTGGTGCGGTCGGTGCTGGCCTCACTCCACCAGAAGTCAATCTTACCGCCGTAAAGATGATTCTCCTTGAGGAAATCCAGGTAAGCCTGTGCCTCGGTCAGGTTGGTCATCTTGAAGCCTCTGCCGTTGGTCGAAACCTGCGCCCAGAGCAGCTGCTTGACGTTCAGGCTCTCGCCCAGCGTGCCAAGCTTGTTCAACTCGGACGTATAGTTGTCCCAGGCGGTATAGCCTTCGTCAATGACGTTGTATTCAAAGCCCAGCCGTGCGGCGTTCTTTGTGTATTCATACATCCCGTCGGAGGTTTTGAGGCTGCTGCCGTAATCGGTCAGCCAGGACCAGGCCGAGCGTCCCGGCTCGATCCAGGAGGTGTCGGCATAGAGCGTCTCGTCCGGCGCCTCATTCACATGATAGACGATGTAGTTGTTCACCAGTTCATCCAGCGTGTCCGCCAGGCTGATAATCCGCCAGCCGGTGGTGATATCGCTGTTCAGGGTATAGGAGGCGGAAGCCGCCGCATCCCAGGTGTTGCCGATCTTGTATACCTTATTGCCAAGCGCGCGGAAGTTCGTCCCGGCATAGGAGTCGGACACGCCGCCCTCCTGCATCGCGATGTAGCCGGCGTTCTCCGCCAGCTCGACCGTGATCGGGCCGTCGATGCGGTCGGCCGACGCGGCCGCCGGATCGTGGCTTTCGATAACCGGCTCGTAATCCTGATTATTCACGCCGTACCAGGCCGTCTCGGCATCGCTGCGGAGGGCGAAAGTGGTCAGCTCGTCCTTTACCGTAACGGTCGAGCCGTCTGCCACCTTGTAACGATAACGGAAGGCTACGCCGTCGTCATATACGCGAACGTCCACAAAATAGTTGTTGCTCAGACTGCGCATTTCAAACACAGCCTCTACACCGTAGTCGGTGAGGACGCTCTGATTGCCGTTGTGGGTATAAACGCGGTTCAGCTCACTGACCTCGGCAGAGCGGATGGAGGTGTGGCTGGTGTAATCGATATCATCAATCACAACACCCATGTTGGAGGCGCCAATCCACTCTGCTCCGTCCTTTTCTACCTTATAATGCATACCCATGTCGTCCAGATAAAAATCCATAATGATCTTGCCATCCAGACTGACCACCTTGTATGCTGTGTCGCTCACCTTGAGCAAATGCTCCTCCGGAGCGAAGGTGTTCTCCTCCGCTCCGGCCGGAACTGCCGCAAAGCAGCCGCAGCACAGGGTGAGGGAGAGGATAAAAGCCAATATCTTTTTTCGCATATCTGTTCTCCTTTTCAGATAAATTCCATCTTGACAGATGGGGGCGTCGAAACCGGCACGAAGATCCGGCGGCTATATCGCCATCTTGCCTTTACAAGTGCGGTTTCTGCCCTTTACAACTGTATAGTATCATTCCAAAAATCCGAAGTCAATTCGAAAAGCCTTCCAATCGCGCTTTTGCAAAATTTGGTTGCAATTGTGCAA
>UQRS01000103.1 GCA_900543525.1 uncultured Oscillospiraceae bacterium | reverse complement strand
CAATTCCTTATTGACTATCTCCTCCGCGCGGTGGCGGATACTGTTCATTCGGCGCACCCATTCCATTTGGTCGGTGGCTTTTAGGCGCTCGGTGACATTTTCGTTTTTCGCTATGTCGCGTACAAGCTGAGAAAACATTTCATCGGCTTGCCGGTCGATATTTTCTATGTAGGCGTTCAGCTCGCCCGAAAGCCACAGACTGCTGAAAAGTATTTTATCGTGCTTTCGGATATAGGCGTAGTGCCGCTGACCGAAAGGTCCAAAGGTGGGCTGCTCGGGCGCGGCAACATTAGGCAGGAGATAATCGCCCTCTTTGCGGTAAGTGCCGCCCATGCGTTCAAATAGTGTTTCTTTCATTTCCATTGACTCCTTTTTGTTATTTTCCAAGCCGCGTAGTAAGTTTCTCAACGGCTATTCGGAACTTTTCATACGGTGTCAATGTTATCAGTGACGGGTCGCCCTCCCGGATACGCATGGTGCGGCGGATTTCCTTCGGGATGACCACCCGGCCGAGATCATCAATCCTTCTGACGATTCCTGTTGCTTTCATATCCTTTATATCTCCTTATTTCTCAAAAATTGACTTGTAAGAATATTCTTTGTTTGGGGGAGAGCTTTTATACAAAACCCGACGGTATTTTTAAAGCGGAGCGCCGCTTTGAAAAATGTGTGCTGTTTTGCCCGGGGCTTTCTTCGCAATGTGATTTTAGAAGTCCCTTTGGCACGCCGCTTTTTAATATAAAAAACGCGGAAAACTTTCTCTTTAAAGCCGATTTCTCCCACAGGCGCGCACGTTGACACTTCTTTCGTATTGTGGTAAACTGAGGGTGTAATTTTTGTGCGTTTAACCGTTTGGCGCCGATGGTCTCAGCCCGCGGCGCTTTGTTTGTTTTTTGCGTGTCGAAAAGAGAAAAGTCGTTCGGCCTTTTTTCTTTTCGGCAGTTTCAAGAATTCGGAGAGAAGGATGCGATCCCATGCAGTATTTGATTGTAGCCGCCCACCCGGATGATGAGGTGCTGGGCGCCGGCGCCTCCATGCACAAGTGGAGAGAGGAGGGGGCGGACGTCGCTGTCTGCATCCTGTCGGCAGAGGCCAGAGCCCGCGCCGGCCGGCCGGGAGATGCGGATCTTGCGGCCGATACCGACGCCGCGCTGGAATCTCTCGGCGTTTCCCGGCGGTTTGAGGGAGATTTTCCCAATATCGAGCTGAACACCGTGCCGCACCTCCGGCTTGTGCAGTTCATCGAGCAGGCGATCATCGCCTGCTCGCCCGATGTGGTTGTCACCCATCATGCGGCCGATCCGAACAACGATCATATGCACACCTCCCTGGCGTGTCAGGCGGCCGTCCGCCTTTTTCAGCGGCGCACCGACATAAAGCCTGTCCGCCGCCTGCTGTTTATGGAGGTGCTTTCCGCAACCGAGTGGAATGTCAACCGCGCGCTCGTTCCCTTCAATCCCAATGTTTTTGTCCAGGTCGGCGAGGCCGGGGTGGAGGCCAAGCTGCAGGCGCTCTCCCGCTATCGCGGGGTGATGCGGGACTATCCCCACCCCCGCAGTGAAGAGGCGATCCGCGGCCTTGCCGCTCTGCGTGGCGCACAGGCCGGGTTGCAATATGCCGAAGCGTTCGAGTCGGTTTTTGAACGGATTCTTTAATTTTCCGAAAGGGGTAGTCGGCCTTTGGACAAAAAGATACAGTATACAGTCAAGCGGATTTTTGACCTTTTATTCAGTCTGGTTCTGCTCATCTGCTCCTCCCCGTTTTTGCTGCTGGCCATGGCGACCGTCCGCCTTCGTTCACCGGAGGCGCCGGTTTTCTTCAAGCAGGTGCGCTCCGGATATAAAGGGCGGGAATTCACCATCTATAAGCTGCGAACCATGACCAACGAGCGGGATGCGGACGGCCGCCTTCTCCCCGACGAGCAGCGGCTGAAGCGTTGGGGAAAAATCATCCGCAAAACCAACATAGATGAAATACCACAAGTTTTCAACATATTAAAGGGAGAGATGTCCCTGATCGGGCCGCGGCCGGTGCTGCCGGTCGACGTCGAAAAATTCAACGCGTATCAGATGCACCGGCAGGATATCCTGCCCGGCATCTCCGGCTGGGAGGCGGTCAACGAGTGGGAGACCCCGACCTGGGAGAAGAAGTTTGAATACGATATTTATTATGTAGATCATTTTTCTCTTCTGCTGGACATCCGGATCTTTTTCAAAACCATTTATGTTGTTCTTTTCGCCCGGCGGCCGGACGACAGCTACCGCCCGGCGCGGTTTGAGGGCAACCCACCTGCCGTCTCCCCTTCGCCGGAGGAGGCGAGGCCAACTGCTGAGGCGGTGAAAAAAGCGTGATTATATCCATACATCAGCCGGATTATATCCCCTATCTCGGCTATTTTTATAAAATGAGCCGGTCGGATGTTTTTGTCTTTCTGGACGACGCACAGTTTTCAAACGACAACATGCACCACTGGAACCGGATCAAAACTCCGCAGGGCGAGTGCCGGCTGAAGGTGCCGGTAGAGCAGCACCTCGGCGACCCGATCTGCGCGGTTCGGACAAAGGACGAGCTGAAATGGAAGCAGAAGCATCTGAAAACGATGCAGATGAACTATGCCAAATCGAAGTATTTTCACGAGCTTTTTCCGGAGTTTGAAGCGATCTTGCTGCGGGAGTACGCCAGCCTTGCCGGCATGAACATTGCGATTAACACCTGGCTGGCGGAGAAATTCGGTTTTCGCGCAAAGCTCCTCAAAAGCTCCGACATGGATATTCAAACCGTCCGGGAGGAGCGGGTCATCGACATTGTAAAGCTGCTGGGCGGGGATACCTATATCTCCGGCAACGGCGCCAGAGCGTATCAGGTCGACGCGCATTTTGCCGCGCGCGGCGTAAAGCTTTGCTATACCGACTATACTCCGATTCGTTATCCCCAGCTTTGGCCGAAAACCGGCTTTCTGCCGTACATGTCGGTGATGGATTTTGTTTTCAACTGCGGGTTCGACTGGGCGTATGTGGAAAAAGCGGTGGAGGATATGCAGCATGGAGATCGGTAGCTTTCTCGAGCTGGAGCTTGCCAGAGGGCGGGAGTATTATAAGGGCCGGCAGAATATCGCGCGGCTGAACAGCGGCCGGGCGGCCATCTGGCACGCGGCGCGCTGCCTCGGGGCGAGGCGGGTATGGCTCCCTTTTTACCAGTGTGACACGGTGCGGGATTTCCTGCGCCGCAAGGGCATGCCGGTTTCCTTCTATGCCATAGATGAAAATTTTACGCCGGTCGGCCTCGCCCCGAAGGAGGGGGAGGCTGTCCTGCTGGTCAACTATTACGGCGTAATGTCGGCAGAGCGCCTGGCGGCGCTGGCCGCACCCTACGGGCGGGTTATCCTCGACTGCGCGCAGGGCTTTTTCACCCCGCAAAGGGAAAGTGCCGGCCGCATGAATATCTACTCCGCGCGGAAATTTGTCGGCGTGCCGGACGGCGCTTATGTCCTCGGTGAAGGGGCGGAGCGCTTCCTTTCCGAATATGCAAAGGATTACTCCTCCGACACCGCCGGCTTTCTTTTGCAGCGCATCGAATACGGCTGCGCGGGCAAGGCCTATGCCTCCCGGATGGAGAATGAGCGCCGCCTGGACAGGGCCGACGTCCTTCGCATGTCGGGGCTGACCCGCGCCCTCCTCGACGGGGCGGATTACGATCGGGTTCGTGACTGCCGCCGCAGGAATTTTGAGATTGCCCACGCCCTTTTCGGAAAGATCAACCGGATCGACCCGACCCTTTATTATGACGACACCTGCGTGCCGATGGTCTACCCCTTTGTGTATGAGGATGACGGCCTGCTCGACCGGATGCAGGCGGCGGGGCATTTTCAGGGGCACTGGTGGAGCTATCTGCTGAAGGAAATGCCGGCGGATTCCTTTGAATACCGGCTGTCCCGCTACATCATTCCCATCACGATTGACCAGCGCTACGGCGAGGCCGAGCTGCGCTTTTTACGGGGGCTTGTAAAATGAAGGTTTTGCTGCTGGCGCCCATGTCCTCTGTCCACGAGCGATTCGGCCGGGCGGGCATTTCTGCCCTTCGCGCCCTCGGGTGCGAGATACACCTGGCTGCCAATTTTTCCTCCTCCGCGCACGATAAAGCCTACGGCCGCCGGATGGAGGCGGAGGGATTCCTCCTCCACGACCTGCCGTTTGCCCGCCATTCCTTAAAAAAGAATCTCCACCTTCTTCCCGGGCTGCGGCGGCTGCTGAGGGAGGAGGCTTTCGCCCTCGTCCACTGCCATACCGAAACCGGCGGAATTTTAACCCGGCTGGCCATGTCGGCCGCCGGGGAAACCCGGTATCTCTATGCGCCGCACGGCATGTCTTTTTATAAAGGCAGCTCGCTCAAGAGCCAGCTTCTCTACCGCCCGGTGGAGAAATGGATCTGCGCGGGAATGCAGAAA
>UQRS01000102.1 GCA_900543525.1 uncultured Oscillospiraceae bacterium | reverse complement strand
ACCCGCTTTGCCGGTCTTTTTTTAAGGATACTGTTGCCTCGCCTGCGCAGACATGCCTGCCGGCGCGCCTTTGCAGAGGCTTTGTCCTTCTCACTTTGAGGGGTGACAACCCCTCTGCGGCTCCTAAAAGTCCGAAATCGCTCGAAAATGCATCGCCGGCCGGTGCAAAATCGCCTCTGCCGCCGGTCGAGTGATGGTGCTGCCGCCGCTTTATGCCAAGCGGCCCTGTTCCGTCAAACCTCTGCCTGCCCATACAGGCCGATGATCACTTCTATTATACACGGAGCAGGGCGGTTTTGCAACTCCTCGAATTCAAATTGTAAAAATATAAAAAATAGGAAATTTTTGCTTTTCCTGACTTTTTGAAAAGATGTTGCGATTGTATAAAAAAATGGATAGAATCGCAACCATATTGGCGAAATCACCTGAAATCCGATTGCACCGTGAGGATCTTTATGGTAATATACCGTTGTAATGGAGAATGAGACAAAATTGTATTTTGTACATTCTATTCTGAAAGGGGGTCGAAAAATGAGACAAAATTGTATTTTGTACATTCTATTCTGAAAGGGAGTCGAAAAATGAGAAATTTTAAAGGAAAGCTGGCGATTTTGATGGCGACAGCCATGCTTTGCGGAACCGCTTTCGGTTCTGCTCCGGCCATCGCGGCCGACAGCGCCGCCTCCGGCGAGACCCGGGTTCTCTTTTCCACTTCATTTGAAGCGGACGAGAGCGCGCCGCTCGTCGGCCAGGTGGAGGGCGACCGGCTGCACAATGTCGGCGTCGGCGGCGGTACGCAGTCGCTGACCGAAAGCTATAACGCGCTGGTTGATCAGAACTCGATCGCCGGCAGCGCCGATTTCCACGACGGGGAATCGAAGAAGAAGCTGTTTGACAGCAGCAAGGACACCAAGTGGCTGAATAATGAGGGCGCGCCGTCAGCCGACTCGCCCCGCTGGGTCAGCTTCGCCTTGAATGAGGCGAAGGTTTCCACCGCGTATATGATTCAGTCGGCCAACGACTCGTCCGAGCGCGACCCGATGGACTGGACAGTTTACGGCTCGGCGGACGGCAGCAGCTGGACGGTGCTGGATACCAGAAGCGACGTCTATTTTGACGGCCGGTATGAGGCACAAGTCTATACCTTTGCGAACGAGACGGCTTATAAACATTATAAGCTGGAGATCACCAAGAACCGCGGGAACAATAACATGACCCAGCTCGCCTCGTTCGAGATGGGCGTGCTCACCGTTTCGGCGGACGATGCGAACAACGCGCCCGCGCCTCTGACGGTGGAGGTTGGAACCGGACCTTCGGTTACCTGGTGCAATACCGCAAATGACGGCTGGACCGGAGATGGCGCGCTTACCGTGACCGGACGCAATATTGCCGAAGGGGACGCCGACTGCGCGAATGTGCTGTATGACAACCTCAGCATCCCGGTTGACGACAATACCGAGCTGGACTATGTCATTTTCCCCAGCTTTTATACTGAGGATTCGAACGGCTATGACTTCGGATTCTACAACATGCATTTCATGATCGACCTCGCCTTCTCGGACGGCACCTACCTCAGCGACCTCGGCGCGGTGGATCAGAACGGCATCGGCATGACCCCGCAGGAGCAGTCGGACGGCAAGTGCCTCTACACCATGCAGTGGAATGAGGTGCGCACCCGCATCGGCAGCGTGGCCAAGGGCAAGACCATCAACAAGGTTCTGCTCTACTACGCCTATGACAATGCGGAGGGAGGAAAATCCTTCCGCGCCTTCTTTGATGACATCCAGATTCTCTCGAAGCCGGAGAAGGTGTACGAGCATCTTTCCGACTATGTCAACCCGCTGCGCGGCACCAACTCGACCAGCAGCTTTTCGAGAGGCCTGACCGTGCCGGCCGTGACCGTGCCGAACGGCTTCAATTACTATATCCCGGTTACCAACACCCGCAGCAATGCGCCGTATTTCTATCAGCTGAGCGATTCCAAAAATACGATGGCGCATTTTGAGATTACCCATATCGCCTCCAACTGGGTCGGCGGCTGGGGCTCGTGGCAGTTTATGGCCAATACCAGCGTCGCCTACTCGGCGGCGACAGCCTCCAGCCTCAACTCCTCCAGCCGCGCGGCTGCCTTCAGCCACGCCAATGAGGAGTCCAAGGCGCACTACTACGGCGTGACCTTCAATGAGGGGAGCAAGGCCTCCGGCGTCAAGATGGAGATGACGCCGACCGACCATGCACTCTTTGTGCGGGCGACCTTCCCGCAGGACGCGGCCAACCGCAACATCGTGTTCGACTGCGACCACGCCAACGGCGGCATGGTGCTGTCCAACGTCAGCAAGGACGGAAGCTTTACGGCCTATTCGGATCATAACCAGAACGGCTCGACCCGGATGTATATCTATGGCCAGTTTGTCGATGCCAGCGGCAATCCGCTGACCACCGGCACCAGCAAGGTTATGACCTATACCGACGGCAACAAGAGCAGCGCCATCGGCCTGACCAGCTTCCCCGAAGGGACGACCGAGGTCGGCATCAAGCTGGCGACCTCTTACATGAGCTACGTGCAGGCGGAGAAGAACCTGAACCTCGAAATTGCCGCCGACGCCACCTTCGACGACGTGTTTACCGCGGCGCAGAAGACCTGGGACGAGCTGCTCGGCATGATCGAGCTGGAGGGCGCGACCGAGGAGCAGCTGATCACCTTCTACTCCTGCCTCTACCGCATGTATATGTATCCGACCAATTACAGCGAGAATACCGGCACGGCGGAGAAGCCGGTCATCTCCTACGCCTCCCCCTACCAGAACGGCAAGGTGGTGGAAGGACAGATGTACACCAACAACGGCTTCTGGGATACCTACCGCACGGCCTGGGCAGGCTATGCCCTGCTGACTCCCAATCGGGACACCGGGTATCTCAACGGCCTGATCCAGCACTATAAGGATTCCGGCTGGGTTCCGCGCTGGATCAATCCGGCCGGCACCAACAGCATGGTCGGCACCAGCTCGGATATCATCTTCGGCGACGCAGCGGTCAAGGGCATCCAGTTCGATATGGAGGCTGCGCTTGACTCGGCCATCAAGAACGCGACGGTGGTGTCTGACAACCTGACCAACGGCGGCCGCCGCGCGCTGGAAACCTCCAACTTCCTGGGATATACCTCGCTGGAGAACGATCAGGCTTTCTCCTGGGCGATGGAGGGCTACATCAACGACTATGGCATCTCCCAGCTGGCCGAGGTTGTCGGCCGCTCGGATGAGGCTGCCTACTTCCGCAACCGGTCGCGTTACTATGTCAACCTGTTCAACGACAATCTCGGCTGGTTCATGGGTAAGAATCAGAATGGCGAGTTCCGCACCAACAGCGAGAACTTCAACCCCTCCGGCTGGGGCTGGGGCGGAGATTATACCGAGACCAACGCCTGGAACATGGCCTTTACGGTTGTGCAGGATGGGCAGGGCCTTGCCAATCTCTACGGCGGACGCCGCGCGATGGAGGAGAAGCTGGACGCACTCTTTAACGACGATCTGCGCAACACCTTCTCGGGCGGCATTCACGAGATGAAGGAGGCGCGCGACGTTCGGATGGGTCAGTACCACCACAGCAACCAGCCTGCCCACCACCTCATCTATATGTACAACTACGCCGGCACTCCCTATAAAACGGCCGAGAAGGTGCGGGAGATTCTGACCCACGGCTATGCCGGTCAGAATATCGGCCAGGGCTATATCGGAGATGAGGACAACGGCGAGATGTCGGCCTGGTATGTTTTCAGTGCGCTGGGCTTCTATCCCGTGAGCATGGGCAACGATGAGTATGCGATCGGTTCGCCCCTCTTTACCAAGGCGACCATTCATATGGACAACGGCAAGGATCTGGTCATCAATGCGCCGGATTCCAGCCGCGAGAACATCTATATCCAGAGCATGAAGTTCAACGGCGAGGATTATAACAAGGCCTACTTCAAGCATGCCGACCTTGCGAAGGGCGGCGTGATCGACATTGTGATGGGCAGCGAGCCTTCCAGCTGGGGCATGGCTGCGGATTCTCTCCCGACCTCGATCACCAAGGGAGAGAAAGTGGCCGATCCGGCCATGGACGTGACCAAGGGCCTGACGATGGAGGCGAACCGCATCCTCGGCAGCAGGACCGAGCAGCTTGCCGGCGAGAGCGCTTATCAGAACCTGTTTGACGACACCAGCAGCACGGTTGTCAAGCTTCCGGAAGATACCACCGTGTTCAACTACTTCAATCCGGAGGGCAGAGCCATCTCGGCCTATACCGTGACGAGCGGATCGGATCCGGCGGCTGCGCCGACCGGCTATACCCTGACCGCGTCGCAGGATGGAAAGACCTGGGTTGAGCTGGACGCGCGGACAAACGTAAGCTTTGCCTGGGCCAAATACACCAAGCCCTTTGCCATTGCGAAGGAGAAGCAGGCGGTGTACAAATATTATCGCCTGACCATTACGGGCAGCGGCACGCTCGCCGAGCTGGAGCTGCTGGGCACAAAGGATGTGCTGAGCGAAGGCACCCCGGTGGATGAGGCTGCGCTGGCCGCTTCGATGGATTCGCAGATTGAGGCGATCGGCACGGTGACCTCCCTGACCCAGAAGCCGGCTGTAGAGAAGGCGCGCGCCGATTATGAGGCGCTCGAGCGCAGCACCCAGCTTCAGGTGAAGAAGCTGGAGGCGCTCGCCGCAGCCGAGGCCGCGATCAAAAAGCTGGAGGACAGCAGTGCGGAGGTTCGCCCCGGCGACGTCGATAACGACGGCAAGGTGACCGTCTCCGACGTTGTGCTGCTGC
>UQRS01000101.1 GCA_900543525.1 uncultured Oscillospiraceae bacterium | reverse complement strand
GGGAAATCGCAGATGTTCTCTTGAATTTTCTCTGAAAAACGGCAGAAATTAAAGCACTGGAGCAAGGCTTTGTAAAAGCTTTATTCCAGTGCTTTTTTGATTTTTACACCGCCGGGTGGCTGGGTGGCGCCTTCGGTTAAAAAATTCCGGGATGTCCGATTTACCGCCGTTTGCTTATGCGACCTCCGGCTTGCAGAAATTCTTTGAAAATTAAGTTTTTGGGGGAAGCCAAATCAGCCGTTTGCCAGTATCCGCCCCATTACCTGTTGCCGGAGCAGGAAGCCGACGCCGGTGGCGACGACGATTTTCACAGCGTCGCCAAGCAGGAAGGGAACAACGCACAGCGCCAGCGACGCGGCCAGCCCGTTGCCGCTCTGAATCATGAACCAGACCGTTCCGAAGGCGTAAAGCACCGCCGTCCCAAGCACCATGGCAATCGGATAAACCCAAATTCTTTTGCCGAAAAGATCAGCGGCCAGCCCCACGATCAGGGCGCAGAATATGTAGCCGACGATGTAGCCGCCGGTCGGGCCGGCCAGCTTTCCAAGCCCGCCGCTGAACCCGGAGAAAACCGGCAGCCCGACCGCGCCGAGCAGAATGTACAGCAAAACGCAGAGGCTGCCCTTCTTCGCCCCGAGTATCGCCGCCGCGAGATAAATCACAAAGGTGGCCAACGAAATCGGGATAACCCCGGTCGGAATGGTAAAAGGCGCGGCCACGCAGAGCAGCGCGGTCATCAGGGCTGTGGCGGTCATTTCTTTGAGTGTCAGTTTTTTCATATTGGACAATTCCTCTCTTTTTTCATTTGCTGTAAAGGCGGCGGGAAGCCGCTTGTGCCGTAATCCGGCGGCAGTATGGTTCGGCTTCTGTCGGCTTATTCCAACCGCACGCTGATTTCTCCCGAGCCGAGATGGCGCACACCATCGGCCGTTTGCAGGATCAGGCGTCCCTCCTCGTCGATGCCGATCGCCTTCGCCGGGTAGGAGGCGGTTCCCTGGATCACCGTAACCGTTTTGCCCAGCACGATTGAGCGGCGGCGGCTCTCCTCCAAAAAGGCGCCTGTATCGGCGGAGGACAACCTCGCCTCCAGCCGGTTGAGAATGGCGGCGGCCAGCGCCGCCCTGCGGACGGGCTGCGGATTTTCATTTTCGATGGAAGTAGCGATTTCGCTAAGCTCCGGAGGAAAATCAATCCTGCCGACATTGACGCCGATGCCGACCACCATGTATTCCAGCATGCCGCTCTCCATATCCATGGAGGCCTCGGTCAAAATACCGCACAGCTTCTTTCCGCCAACAAAGAGGTCGTTGACCCACTTGATGCCCACCGTAACGGGGGAGAGGCTTTCGATCGCCTCTGCCACCGCGACGGCGGTGAGGGAGGTCAGCAGCCCGGCGTCTGCGGCCGCAAGACTGGGGCGCAGCAGCAAGCTCATGTACAGGCCGCTGCCGGGCGGAGAGAAAAAGCTGCGGCCGCGCCGCCCCTTTCCGCCGGTTTGCTGCCGGGCGATCACAACGGTGCCGTCAGCTGCCCCTTTTGCCGCCAGCCGTTTGGCCAGCTCGTTGGAGGAGCCGAGCGTTTCCTCTATGATAAGCGTGCGTCCCAGCCGCGCGGTGTTTAAATCCTTTCTGACCAGCGGCGCGCAGAGCAGATCGCCGGCGTCGGCCAGCGTGTAGCCGCGGTTGGTGGCCGCCTCAATCCGGCAGCCCTCTGCTGTGAGCTGGCGAATGGCCTTCCACACGGCGTTGCGGGTCACGCCCAGCCGGGCGGCCATCTCGCTGCCGGAGACCGGGTTTCCGGCGTTTTCGCACAGGAGCGCGAGAACCTCTTCCTTTAAAGATGCTTGCATATGACTCCATCTCCTCATGAATGCACCGTGCCGCCGGGGGGCGGGAGGCCTTTCCCGAAACGGCGCGGACGACCGGATGATCGGCGAACTTGAACTCAAGTATACTGCGCTTTTCTCCGATTGTCAACCTTTGCACTTACTAAAGGTGACAATTGGAGAAGATATGCAGAAAAATACGGCGGCCTTGCAGTTGTGGTAAATCATAGAAACAGATCTCCTCGTTTGTATGAATTGTATATATTTACAAAATTGCGGAGGTGCCTTTTCGTTTACAGAATATTCATTGTTTTCGCGCCGGCGGAAAGATATAATAAACTGTCAAATTGGATTTTTTGGAAATTTAAATATTTTGCCCGTGAAGAGGTGCACGCCGCTACACGCCGATATTTTTTAAGAAAGGATGGTTTTGCTATGCTTGCAAAATTCAGCGTAAAAAAGCCGCTGACCGTGATGCTGGCGGTTTTGGTGGTGATCGTGCTTGGTGTGGTCTCCTACACCAATATGACACCCGACCTTTTGCCCAACATGGATTTTCCGTACGCGGTGATTGTCACAACCTATCCCGGTGCCAGCGCCGAAAAGGTTGAGGGAGAGGTTACCAAACCGATCGAGCAGTCGATGGCCACGCTGGAAAATTTCAGCAAGGTGCAGTCGACCTCCAGCGACAATTATTCGATGGTGGTGCTCCAGTTTACAGAGGACGCCAACATGGACGCGGTTTCGATCGATATTCGAGAGTCACTGGATTTGCTGGAGGGCAGCTGGGACGACATGGTGGGGACGCCTTATGTGCTCAAGCTGAACCCCAACATCATGCCGGTCGCGGTGGCCGCGGTCAATATGGAAGGAAAGGACGTTGCCGAGCTTTCCGCTTTTCTGAATGACACGCTTCTGCAAAAGCTGGAGGGTGTGGACGGCGTCGCGAGTGTGCAGGCCAGCGGCACGATCGAGGAGACGGCCAACGTCTTTCTGAGCGAGGCGAAGATTGCCGCCGTCAACGAAAAGCTGCGCGCCTCCATCAGTCGGAGCTTCGCGGACGGAGAGCGGCAGATCGCCGATGCCAGAGGGCAGCTGACCGCCTCCAAGCAGGAGCTTGCGGCAAAACAAAACGAGATGGAGAGCCAGCTTGCCTCCCTGCAGAGTATGAAGGAGCAGCTGACCGCCCTGCAGCAGACGGCCGCCGAGCTGACGGCGACCCGGGCGACGCTTTATGAAACGGTGGAGAGACTGCGCGCCGCCCTGCAGCAGGCGAACGAGCTGCAGGCCGCCCTATCCGTGTTGCCGGCCGGAAGCACGGAGTATCAGGCGGCGGCAGCCGGCCTTTCGCAGATAGAGGCTGCGCTGGCCGATTCCGGCGTGACGCTGGCCGCGCTGCCGGAAAAACTGGCCGAGGCGGAGGCCGGCCTTTCTCAGGTGGAGAGCGGCCTTTCACAGATCAACGACCAGCTGTCCGCCGCCGGCCTCTCGCTGGAGGATGTGCCGGCGAAAATCGCCGAAATTGACAGCGGGATTGAAGCCATAAACGCCGCTTTCCCGACGCTGTCGGACGGCGCGGCGCAGGTGGACAGCGCCCTTGCCGAGCTGGACGCAAAGGCGGCCGAGCTGGCGCAGAAAAAGCAGGAGATGACCGATGGGGTCGACATCTCCGACAAGATCAACATGTCGACCATCTCCGGCATTTTGACGGCACAGAATTTCTCGATGCCGGCAGGCTATGTCACGGCGAAGGATGGGGTGGAATATCTCGTCCGGGTGGGGGAGCAGTTCTCCTCCGCCGAGGAGATGGAAAACCTCACCCTTTTTGATTTGGGGATGGACGGGGTCGATCCGGTACGGCTGTCGGATGTGGCGGATGTGGCCATAACCGACAACGCGGCGGAGATTTATGCCAAGATCAATGGTGCGGACGGTGTGGTCCTCACCTTTACAAAGCAGTCGACCGCCGCGACCGCCGCCGTGACCGACAGCCTGTCCGCGCGATTTGACAAGCTGGAGGAGGAGTATGCCGGCCTCTCCTTCACCATGCTGATGAGCCAGGGCGACTACATCCATATGATCGTGAACTCGGTCATCGGGAACTTCCTCTGGGGTGCGGTGCTGGCCGTGCTGATCCTGCTGCTTTTCCTGCGGGATCTGAAGCCGACCTTCATGATCGCCATGTCGATTCCGGTCAGCGTGGTTTTTGCCATTGTGCTGATGTACTTTTCCGGCGTGACGCTGAATATGATTTCGCTCTCCGGCCTCGCGATTGGGGTTGGCATGCTGGTGGACAACTCGGTCGTCGTGATTGAGAATATTTACCGCCTCCGCGGGCAGGGTGCAACCGCGAAGCAGGCGGCTGTCGTCGGCGCAAAGCAGGTGGCCGCCGCCATTACCTCCTCGACCCTGACGACCATCTGCGTTTTTCTGCCGATCGTGTTTGTCGAAGGGATTACCCGCCAGCTGTTTACCGACATGGCGCTGACCATCGCCTACTCGCTGCTGGCCAGCCTGATTGTCGCGCTGACCTTTGTGCCGGCCGCCGCCTCCGGTATGCTGAAAAAGCAGCGGGTGGTTTCGCACAAATGGTTCGATAAATTTATCTCCGGGTACGAAAAGGTACTGCGCGCCGCCTTGAATCGGCGGGTGCTGGTGCTGGCGCTGGCTGTTTTGCTGCTGGTGGGAAGCGTTTTCTTCACCCTGCGGAAGGGCTTTTCCTTCATGCCCGAGATGAGCGCGAGTGAGATCACCGTCACCCTCCAGATGCCGGAGGATGCAGCCTTTGAAGAAACCACCGCCATGTCCGATCAGGTCATAGAGCGGATTGAGGAGATTGAGGGGGTGGAGACGGTCGGCGCCATGATCGGCGGCAGCAATTCGCTCATGGGACTGGGCGAGGCGGACACCACCTCGGTCAGCATGTACGTCCTGCTGCAGGAGGCGTATCAGAACGACAGCATGGAAATCGCAAAGGAGATTACCGACCGCACGGCCGACCTGGACTGCGAGATAGAGGCCAGCGGCGCGTCGGATATGTCCAGTATGATGAGCGGCCTTGGCGGGTCGGGCGTCTCCCTCAATATCTATAACGACGATCTCGACACGCTGCGCCTCAGCGCGCAGGAGGTGGGGGAGATCCTCTCCTCCGTAGAGGGGATTGAAGAGGTGGATAACGGCCTCGACGATACGACCGCCGAGCTGTCGGTCACGGTGGATAAGACAAAGGCTGCGCTGAACGGCCTTACGGTAGCACAGGTGTATCAGAGCATCAGCGCCGCCATGACGACC
>UQRS01000100.1 GCA_900543525.1 uncultured Oscillospiraceae bacterium | reverse complement strand
TTTTACAAATCCTATTATTTTTTTAAAATATTTTTATTTTATTTATGCATAAATTACAAGCAGAGCAACAGATATCCCGCAAAAAGCGGGTATAAAAAAGGAGGCAGGGCGCTTAGAACGTCCCACCTCTTTTTTTACATACACAAAGCCCTCTGCCTTTTTTTCGCAGTACAGTCCTGCCGCCCTCTTACAATATAAAGGGGGACGGCGGACAAAAGGAAAAAGGCATCGCGAAAACGAGGGCTTACTTATCCTCCTCAAAAAAATCCTTGAGCTTGTCAAAAAAGCCTTTGCGCTTTTTATAGTTGCTCTCGTCGGTCTTGTTCTCAAATTCCTTCAGCAGATTTTTCTGAGAGGGAGAAAGATTCTTCGGTACCTCGACATTGACCTTGACATACTGGTCTCCGCGGCCGACGCCGTTCAGCTTGGCGATACCCTTGCCGCGCAGCTTGAAGACGTCGCCCGGCTGGGTTCCCTCATGCACGGTGAACTTGATCTTGCCGTCGAGGGTGGGCACCGTAACCTCCGCCCCCAGTGCGGCCTGCACAAAGGTGATCGGCAGATCGCAGTAGACATCATAGCCCTGTCGTTCAAAAAGCGTGTGCGGCCGGATGGAGATGTGGATATGCAGATCGCCGGCCGGGCCGCCGTTCACACCGGCGTCGCCGCCGCCCCGGACATTGAGAATCTGTCCTTCGTCGATACCGGCAGGAATATTGATTTCCTGCTCGTGGGTGCGGCGCACGCGTCCTTTTCCGGCACAGGCGCGGCAGGGATTGTCGATAATCTTACCCGTGCCGCGGCACTGATCGCAGACACGCTGCGTCTGCATCGAGCCGAAGGGGGTGCGCTGGGTCATCCGAATCTGTCCTGTGCCGTGGCAGGAGGGGCAGGTCTTGGGACTCGAGCCCTTGGCCGCGCCGCTGCCGCCGCACTCGCCGCAGCTTTCCACCCGGGTGGTCTTTACCTTTTTGCGGCAGCCCTTGGCCGCCTCAACAAAATCCAGATACAGGGTGGTGGAGGTATCGTTTCCCCGACGGGGCGCGTTGGGATCGGCCTGCCGGCCGCCGCCGCCAAACCCTCCGCCGAAGATCGAGCTGAAGATATCCCCGATATCCCCAAAATCTCCAAACCCGCCGGAGTAGGCGCCGCCGCCACCGCCGCCCGCGCCGAAATTGGGATCTACGCCGGCATGGCCAAACTGGTCGTACCGCGCGCGCTTATCCTTGTCGGACAGCACCTCATAAGCCTCGTTTGCTTCCTTAAACTTCGCCTCCGCCTCGGCGTCGCCGGGATGGAGGTCGGGATGATATTTTTTCGCGGTCGCGCGGTAGGCCTTCTTGATTTCATCCTCGCTGGCGCCGCGGTCAACGCCCAGCACCTCATAATAATCCTTTTTATCGGCCAAAATAACGCCACGCTCCTCTGTTTAGAATATGTAAAACTGCGCGGAGAAACCCTCTGCCCGGGCGTCAAAATCTCCACAAAGCATCTCCCGAATAGGGGTATCTCCCGCATTTTCTGTGTCAAAGCAGGGGGCAAAGCGGCCGCTTTCCGCTTTATACGGAGAGCGGCGCTTTGCCGGAAAAAACCTCTGTTTTTCTAAAACCGATCGGCGTGTTAGTTCTTCTTATCGTCGTCCACGTCGGTGAACTCGGCGTCATAGACGTTCGGGTCGCTCTGCGTTCCCTGCGCGCCGCCGTCCGCCTGACCCTGCGCCGCCTGCTGAGCCTGCTGCGCGGCCTGATACACCTTCTCCGAAATGGCGTAGAGCTTTTTCTCCAGCTCCTCCTTGGCCGACTTGATCTTATCGTTGTCGGTGCCCTTCAGCGCCTCCTTCAGTCCGTCGACAGCCGTCTGCACATCCTTCTTCTCCTCCTCGGAGACCTTATCGCCGAGGTCGGAGAGGGTCTTTTCGGTCTGATAAATCATCTGATCGGCGTTGTTGCGCAGATCGACCTCTTCCCGGCGCTTTTTGTCCTCGGCTGCATACTGCTCGGCGTCCTTGACCGCCTTGTCGATATCCTCCTTGGACATGTTGGTCGAAGCGGTGATGGTGATCGACTGCTCCTTCCCGGTGCCGAGATCCTTGGCCGAGACATGCACGATGCCGTTGGCGTCGATGTCGAAGGTGACCTCAATCTGCGGGATGCCGCGCGGTGCCGGGGCAATGCCGTCGAGGTGGAAAACGCCCAGGCTCTTGTTATCTCTTGCAAACTCACGCTCGCCCTGGAGGACATGCACCTCTACCGAGGTCTGGCCGTCCGCGGCGGTCGAGAAGATCTGGCTCTTCTTGGTCGGGATGGTGGTGTTGCGGTCGATTACCTTGGTCGACACGCCGCCCATCGTCTCAATTCCCAAAGACAGCGGCGTAACATCCAGCAGCAGCAGACCCTTGACGTCGCCGCCGAGGACGCCGGCCTGAATCGCGGCGCCGATGGCGACGCACTCATCCGGGTTGATGCCCTTGAAGGGCTCGCGGCCGATGAAGTTCTTGACTGCCTCCTGCACGGCCGGGATACGGCTCGAGCCGCCGACCATCAGGACCTTATGAATTTCCGAGGTTTTCAGCCCGGAATCGCTCAGCGCCTGACGCACCGGGCCCATGGTCTTTTCAACCAGGTCGGCCGTCATCTCATTGAATTTGGCGCGGGTGAGAGTGGCCTCAAAATGCTTGGGGCCGTTGGCGTCAGCCGTGATGAAGGGCAGGTTGATATCGGTCGAGGTCACGCCGGACAGGTCAATCTTAGCCTTTTCAGCCGCTTCCTTGACCCGCTGCATGGCCATCTTGTCGCCCTTGAGGTCGATGCCGTTCTCCGCCTTGAAGGAGTCGGTGATCCAGTCCATAATCCGCTGGTCAAAGTCGTCGCCGCCCAGGCGGTTGTTACCGGCGGTCGCCAGAACCTCCTGCACGCCGTCGCCCATCTCGATGATCGAGACATCGAAGGTGCCGCCGCCGAGGTCGTATACCATAACCTTCTGGTCGTCCTCTTTATCAATGCTGTAGGCGAGGGCGGCAGCCGTCGGCTCGTTGATAATACGCTTGACGTCGAGGCCGGCGATGGTACCGGCATTCTTGGTCGCCTGACGCTGGGCGTCGGTGAAGTAGGCCGGAACGGTGATAACCGCCTCGGTCACCGGAGTGCCGAGATAGCTTTCGGCGTCAGCCTTCAGCTTCTGCAGGATGATGGCCGAAATTTCCTCCGGCGTATATTTTTTGCCGTCGATTTCGACCGTGTGCGCGGTACCCATCTCCCGCTTGATCGAGCTGATCGTCCGATCGGGGTTGGTGATGGCCTGTCTTTTGGCGACCTGGCCGACCATTCTCTCCCCCGTTTTGGAGAAGGCGACAACCGACGGCGTGGTGCGCGCGCCCTCGGCATTGGCGATTACGACCGGCTCTCCGCCTTCCATAACCGCGACGCAGGAGTTTGTTGTACCCAAATCAATACCAATAATTTTTCCCATAACAGATTACCTCCAATGAAATATGATTCTATTATTTATTTTATATAGTATACCATCAATTGACGATGGTAGGATGGCCGGAAATGAAATATCCTTTTTTCCGGCCGTCTTAATTGGCGACCTTTACCATGGCGTGACGGACAACCGTATCGCCGATCTTGTACCCCTTTTGCAGAACCTCAACCACCGTGTTCTCCCCGACGGTATCGTCCTCCACATGCATGACCGCTTCGTGCAGGGTGGGGTCGAAAGTCTCCCCCGCGGCGGCAATCTCGACCAGGCCGAGCTTGGCGGCCGCGTCCGAGAGCTGCTTTACGATCATCTCAATCCCCTTGGCATATTCGGGAGAGGCGGGATCAACCCCCTGCGCCCGATCCAGGCTGTCGAACACCGGCAGCAGCGGCTTGAGAGTTGTGGCTCTGGCATGCTCTCCGACGGCGACGCGCTCCCGCTCGGTGCGGCGCTTGTAGTTATCAAACTCGGCCGCCGTCCGCAGCAGCAGATCCTTCTGCTTTTCCAGCTCGGTCTTCAGCGTTTCCAGCTCGGCCGAGACCGGCTCGGCTTCCGCCGCCTCCGCAGTGCTTTCGGCTGCGTTTTCTGCTTCCGGCTGATTTTGCTGTTCCTTTATTTCTTTTTCTGTTTTGGTCTGTTTCTTTGCCAAATCCATCATGCCTCCGTTTTCCATGCGGAGGAAAGCCTGGTTCCAAGCCCCTTCGCAAAATATTCAATACTTGGGACGAGGTAGGAATAATTCATCCTCGTCGGGCCGACGACCCCCATCCGGCCGATCCGCGCATTGCCAAGGCGAAAGCCCGCAATGACCAGAACCGCCGGGCGAAGTGCGTCAACGCCGCTCTCCTCCCCGAAAAGCACCGAGACCGGTGCGGTACTGCCCGCAAGCAGGTCGGTCATCCGGTCGGAGTCGCTCAGCAGCTCCAGCAGGCCGCGCGCACGGCCGCAAAGCTCGGGATAATCGTACACCCGCGCCGCACCGCCGCCGCCGCACCTCGCCCTTACAAGGTCGAGAGCCAGTTCAAACACCGCGCTGAGCAGCGGAGCAAACAGGAGGCCGTTTCCATCGGCGGCGATGATGTGCTGCTGCATCAGCGGCGTCAGCACACCGACCGGACGGCCGATCAGGCTGTCTGCCAGAATCCGGTTGAGCCGCTCCACCTCCGCCGCGCCGGGAGGCCAGATCGCCTCCACCATGCGGACGCCGTGCTGCCCGTCGGAGGTCATCACAACCGCAAGGAAGCGCCCCTCCCGTCCGGTCGGAAGAATGCGTGCGGTGAGAATTTTAGCCTCTTCGCTCGGGAGCAGGGCGGCCACCGCCGGCAGCCCGGTGAAATCCGACAGCCGGTCGGCCGCCGCCGAAAGGACATGCTCCGGCTCGGTCGGGATTTTATCCAGTAGCCGATCGATTTGCTGCACCGTCTTGCGATCGGGCGGCGTGGCCGGCATCAGGTTTTTCAGATAGAAGCGATACCCCTCCTTGGTCGGGGCACGCCCGGCCGAGGTGTGCGGCTGCTCAAGATATCCCAGTGCGCAAAGGTCGCTCATCTCATTCCGCAGAGTGGCGGAGGAAAGCCGGTTTCCCAATATACCGCAAAGCAGCTTGGAGCCGACCGGCTCGCCTGTTTCCATATATGTTTTAATGATGGCGGCCAGAATTTCCCGCTTCCTCGCGTTCAGCTCC
>UQRS01000099.1 GCA_900543525.1 uncultured Oscillospiraceae bacterium | reverse complement strand
TACATGTGCGGCTACAAGACGGTTGTCGGCATGGTAAACGGCATGCTGGAAGAGCTGAACATCACCGTTCCGGTGGCGCTCCACCTCGACCACGGCAGCTACGAAGGCGCCCTCAAGTGCATTGAGGCCGGCTTCTCTTCGGTCATGTTCGACGGTTCGCACTATCCGATCGAGGAAAATATCGAAAAGACCAAGGAACTCGTGAAAATCTGCAACGAGAAGGGCCTCTCGATCGAGGCGGAAGTCGGCTCGATCGGCGGTGAAGAGGATGGCGTTGTCGGTATGGGCGAGTGCGCCGATCCGCAGGAGTGCAAGGCGATCGCCGACCTCGGCGTGACCATGCTGGCGGCCGGCATCGGCAACATCCACGGCAAATATCCGGCAAACTGGGCCGGCCTCAGCTTTGAGACGCTGGACGCCGTTCAGCAGCTCACCGGCGAGATGCCTCTGGTTCTGCACGGCGGCACCGGCATCCCGGAGGATATGATCAAAAAGGCGATCAGCCTCGGCGTGTCCAAGATCAACGTGAACACCGAGTGCCAGCTCTCCTTCGCGGCGGCGACCCGCAAGTATATCGAGGAGGGCAAGGACCTTCAGGGCAAGGGCTTTGACCCGCGGAAGCTGCTCGCGCCCGGGTTTGAGGCGATCAAGGCTACCGTCAAGGAAAAGATGGAACTGTTCGGCTCGGTCGGCAAGGCATAAATTTCCGATTTTCAGGCAATATGGGACAGTGGACGAAAAAACGCCCACTGTCCTTTTTTATGCCCGGTTTTTTGAAAGCCCGGCGCGCTGCGGTATAGCGCCGCCGCACACTGGGCATTTGAAATACTGCGGAGGACGGCGCGCCGCCCTGCGCCCTCTTTGGCTGCCTGCGCTTCTTATTCTTTGGCCGCTTGCCGGGCGGAATTTTCGCGCAGGCGGCTTTCTATGTGGGAATCGACAAAAAACCACTCCGGATTGCGGCGGATTTTTTCGCCTTTGCTGTTGTGCTTTGACGGACGGTTTGTTATAATATATAGGTTAAAGCAAGCGAAGTATTGAAAGGTGTGCCGCCGGGAAAACAGCCGGCGGACGGAAAGGTGAAATCTTTATGGATAAGACGGAAAATCTGCGGAATATCGCGATCATTGCCCACGTCGACCATGGCAAGACCACGCTGGTCGATCAGCTGCTCAAGCAGAGCGGCACCTTCCGCTCGAACGAGCAGGTGGCCGAGCGGGTTATGGACTCCAACGACCTCGAGCGTGAGCGGGGAATCACCATCCTTTCCAAAACCACCAGCGTGGTGTATAACAACATCAAGATCAACATTGTCGACACGCCCGGACACGCCGATTTCGGCGGAGAGGTGGAGCGCATCCTCACCATGGTGGACGGGGTGCTCCTCCTGGTCGACGCGTTTGAGGGCTGCATGCCGCAGACCCGGTTTGTGCTGAAAAAGGCGCTGGCGCTCGGCAAAAAGCCGATTGTCGTCGTCAACAAGATTGACCGCCCGATGGCTCGTCCGCTTGCCGTCGTGGATGAGGTGCTCGACCTCTTCATCGAGCTTGGCGCAGATGATGACCAGATCGACTTTCCGGTCGTGTATGCCTCCGGCCGAGATGGATATGCGTCGACCGATCCGGATAAAATAGGAACGGATTTGAAGCCACTGTTTGAGATGATCGTGAACGAGATTGAGCCGCCTGAGGGAGATGCGAACGGCCCGCTGCAGGTGCTTTTCTCCAACATTGACTACGATCAGTTTATCGGGCGGCTGGGCGTCGGCCGTGTCGAGCGGGGCAGCGTCCATGTGGGACAGGCTGCCGTGCTTTGCCACGCCGACGGCAGCACGACGCACGTGCGGATCACCAAGCTGTACACCTTCCAAGGGCTTCACCGGACGGAGGTTGAGTCGGCTGTTCTGGGCGAGATCATCTCGGTCGCGGGGCTGGAGGGCCTCAACATCGGGGAGACGCTCTGCGACGCGGAGCATATCGAGCCGCTGCCCTTTGTCAAGATTGACGAGCCGACCCTCTCGATGAATTTCATGGTCAATAACTCTCCCTTTGCGGGGCAGGATGGCAAGTTTGTCACCTCCCGCAATCTGCGCGACCGCCTCTTCAAAGAGGTGGAGACCAACGTCAGCCTCCGCGTGAAGGAGACCGACTCGGCCGATACCTTTGAGGTGTCGGGCAGAGGTGAGCTGCACCTCTCGATTTTGATTGAGACCATGCGCCGCCAGGGGTATGAATTTCAGGTCTCTCGCCCCACGGTGATTTACAAGCGGGAGGGGGACAAGCTTCTGGAGCCGATCGAGCTGCTCATGATCGAGGTGCCGGAGGAGTATGTCGGCGCCGTGATGGAGCGGCTGGGCTCCCGTCACGCCGAGCTGCAGAACATGGGCACGAGAGAAGGCGGCTCCGCCCATCTTGAGTTTTTGATTCCGGCACGCGGCCTGATGGGGTATCGGTCGCAGTTCCTGACCGACACCAACGGCAACGGCATCATGAACCACATCTTCCACGATTATGAGCCGTATAAGGGAGATATTGAGCAGCGCCTGACCGGCTCGATTGTCGCGCATGAGTCGGGAGAGGCGACCGGCTACGGCCTCTTCAACACGCAGAGCCGCGGTCGGCTGTTCATCGGACCGGGTACCCCGGTATACGAGGGCATGATCGTAGGCGAAAACCCGAAGAACGAGGATATCGTCTGCAACGTCTGTAAGAAGAAGCAGGCGACCAATATGCGTGCGGCCGGCTCGGACGACGCGCTCAAGCTGGTGCCGCACTCGGTGCTGAGCCTCGAGCAGTCGCTGGAGTTTATCAAGGACGACGAGCTGGTGGAGGTTACACCGAATCACATCCGGCTGCGCAAGCGGGTGCTTTCCAAAGAGCTGCGGATGAAGGCGGCCAGCAAGCTGAAATAACCTGCGGTCTTTGTTTTTGCGGCGCTTTCGCTGCGTCAGTCGTTTTGTGGATAGAAGTAAAATGCGGCAAAACAGCGGTTTTTGATTTGCGAAAAAATATGCCGCTTTGCAAAAAAAAGAGGCCGGCTTTGCTGCCAGCCGAAGCTTTTGAAAGGAGCGCGGGCAGCTTGATTCTGGATTTTCACACACATGCCTTTCCGGAAAAAATCGCCGGGAAAGCCATGTCGGTGCTCAGCAAAAATTCCGGCAATGTCGAGCCGCTGACCGACGGTACGGCGGCCGGCCTTCTGGCGCATATGGACAGCCGCGGCGTGGAAAAGGCAGTCGTCCTCGGGATTGCGACCAATCCCCGGCAGCAGAAAAACGTCAATGACTTTGCCGCCTCCATCTGCTCCGACCGGCTGATTGCCTTCGGCTCGGTGCATCCCGACGCGCCCGACGCGCTGGAGGAGCTGCACCGCATTCATGCACTCGGCCTGCGCGGCGTGAAGTTCCACCCCGAGTATCAGGATTTCTTCGTGGATGAGAAACGGATGCTGCCGATCTATGAGCTGTGCGACCGCTTGGGGCTGGTCGTCGTGTTTCATGCCGGGGTGGATATCGGTTATCCCAACCCGGTGCATTGCCCGCCGAAGCGGCTGGCGCAGGTGCTCTCCGCCTTTCCGAAGGGGAGGGTGGTCGCCGCGCATTTTGGCGGTTACGCGCTCTGGACCGATGTGGAAACCTATCTTGCGGGGAAGAATCTGTATCTCGACACCAGCTACAGCTATTCGCGGATGCCGGGACCGCAGGCCTCGGCCATTGTGCAAAAGCACGGCGCCGACCGGATTCTGTTCGGCAGCGACCTGCCCTGGAGCGATGAGGGGGCGGAGCGCCGCTTTGTTGACAGCTTCGCCGTAACGGCGAAGGAGCGGGAGGCGATTCTCGGCTTCAACGCTATGAAATTACTGGGATTATAAAGCGGGTGACGTTTTGAACTATATACTGCTCGATTTGGAGTGGAACAGCGCCTACAGCAGCGCGCACAAAAAATTTATCAATGAAATTATCGAGATCGGCGCGGTCAGGCTGGATGAAAATTTGCAGGAGACCGACAGCTTCCGGCAGACGATTCGTTCCGGCCTGACGCGGCGGCTGAGCGGCCGGTTCAAGCGGCTGACCAACATCACGAATGAGGAGATGCGCGCCGGCCTCCCTTTGACCGAGGGGCTGCGCCGCTATGGCGAGTGGGTCGGGCAGGACGACATCACGATGACCTGGAGCAACACGGATTTGTACGTCCTGCTGGAGAACTGCCGCCTCTTCACCGAGTGGGAGCGTCCGGCCTGCATCGGCCGGTATGTCGATATCCAGCGCTTCGTGCAGGAGGAGATGGCGCGCCGCAGCCTGATTGCCGACGCGAAGCAGCAGATCGCACTTTCTCACGCGGCCGAGCTGTTCGGGATTGATGTGGAGGGCCTTGACCTCCACCGGGCGGAGACGGACAGCCGCCTCTGCTGCCTGCTTTTACAGAAAACCTTTGACCGCGACCGGCTGTTGGCGCAGGTGGAGGACACCCGCGCGGCTGATTATTATGACCGGCTGACCTTCAAATCCTATGTGATTTCGGATATTCACAGCCCCGAAATCGATCGGGAATCCCTCAAATTCTGCTGTGAGGATTGCGGTGCGCCGGCGCGCCGCCGGGGGAAATGGGTGTTCAAAAGCCGCTCCTTCCGTGCGCCGTTTCGGTGCGAGAATTGCGGGAAGGAATTCATCGGCCGGGTGGTTTTCAAAAAAACCTATGACGGGGTTACGGTAAAACACACGACCCGCCCGATGCCGGAGGAAGCGCCGCCTCCGGCCGAGGGGGAGAAGGCGGCGGCCGAGCCGTCCGCCGCAGAGCAGGAGGCACAGCCGGTATGAGGATTGAACGGTGTACCCTCTGTCCCCGGAGGTGCGGCGCGCTCCGGGATGCGAAGAGCGGCGCCGGAGTTTGCAAAATGCCCGCCCTGCCGGTACTGGCGAGGGCGGGCCTCCATTTTTATGAGGAGCCCTGCATCAGCGGCAGCCGGGGGAGCGGGGCTGTTTTTTTCAGCGGCTGTAGTTTGGGCTGTGTTTTCTGCCAGAATTACGAGATCAGCGCCGGCCGGTACGGAAAGACCGTCACGGTCGAGCGGCTGGCCGACATCTTCCGCGAGCTGGAGGCGGCCGGCGCCCACAATATCAATTTGGTCAATCCCACCCATTTTGCGCCGGCGATCCGGGCGGCGCTCGACCTCTATCATCCGGGCGTGCCGATCGTCTACAACTCCGGGGGATACGAGCGGGTGGAGACCTTGCGAAGCCTGGAGGGGTATGTGGATGTCTATCTGCCGGATCTGAAGTATCTGGACGCCTCCCGCGCGGCGCGATACTCGGGCGCGGCGGATTATTTTACCCATGCGTCGGCCGCTTTGGCCGAGATGTCGCGTCAGACGGCCGGAGAGGTTGTGGAGGACGGCATCCTTCGGCGGGGGATGATCGTCCGGCATCTGCTGCTGCCGCGGGGGACGACCGACGCCATCGCCGTCGCCCGGTTTGTGCGGGACAGACTGCCGGAGGCGCGCTTCTCCCTGATGCGGCAGTATCTGCCCCTGGGGCGCGCCGCCGATTTTCCGGAGATTGACCGCCGCGTCACCGATCGGGAGTATGAGAAGGTCCTCCGCGCGGTGGAGGAGCTGCGGTTCTCGGCCGAGGTGTATGTGCAGGAGAAGGAGAGCGCCGAGCGGGAATTTATTCCGGCATTTGATTTGAGCGGGGTGGAGGCCTCCGAGGTTTGAATATTTTGTAAACATCCCAAAACACGGTTGACATATTCATTCAAACAGTGTAATATAGTTTTAAAAACTA
>UQRS01000098.1 GCA_900543525.1 uncultured Oscillospiraceae bacterium | reverse complement strand
ACAGAAAGGAAGGGCCTGCGCGGCCTGAGCGCAAAGGTAGGATATTACAGTAAATTAGATAGTCCCCCGCGGCCCGAGCGCAAAAGGTAAAGTATTGAACAATGTTAAATTTACGATTAAGAGAGATGAAAAGATGGGATCAAAAGCAGAGCCAGCCAAAAGAAGCGTAAGCGTATATATAGATAAAGAGATATTGGAAGTAATAAAAGAAGAAGCAGAAAAAGAAGATCGGTCAATTTCAGGCTATATCAATTGGGTGATGTGGGAACATATACGGCAGAAGCAGGAAAATATTTAATCTGGGCAAAATCGAACCTTTGCAGCAAGCAGGATAGACGCCCGCCTCGCATCAGGAACAAGAGCCCCGCGCAGCCTCCACCACCTCGCGTGCGTGAGCCATTTCAGCCTCGGTCGGGGGCGGCGTGTCGCGGAGAGTATACTCCATCCCGAGCGCCTCCCACTTATACTCCCCCAGCTTGTGAAACGGGAGAAGCTCGGTCTTTTCGACGCAGCGATACTGCCCGACCAGCCGGCCGAGGGCGGTCAGCGCCCGGTCGGAGAGGGTCAGTCCCGGTACCACCACATGCCGGATCCAGACCGGCTTACCCAACGCCTCCCGCAAATTGAGAATGGCCAGCGGGTGCTCCAGCCCCGCACCCGAAACCGCTTTGCAGAGGGATTCCTCCGCCGCCTTGATATCGAGGAGGAGGAGGTCCGCCGCCTCGACCGCGGGACGGCAGATTTTCAGCGCCACGCCGCCCGAGGTGTCAATCGCCATGTGCAGCCCCTCGGTCTGCCCCGCCGTGATCAGGGCGGCGCAGAATTCCGGCTGCGCCAGCGGCTCTCCGCCCGAGATAGTGACGCCTCCCTGCTTTAAAAATGCCCGGTATTTTAAGATGTCCGCCATGACGGCGGCGACGGTTTTCTCCTCCCCGCCGAAGAAGTCGAGGGCGTCGGGATTGTGGCAGTAGGCGCACCGCATCGGGCATCCCTGCAAAAAGAGGATATAGCGAAGCCCCGGCCCGTCCAGCGCGCCGAAGGTCTCAACCGAATGGATGCGGCCGGTGATGCTGTGCAGATTTGATGGCATGCGCTTTTCCCCCTCTCATTTTTGGATACACATATCTATCCTGCCTCTAAAGAGGGCGGTTTATACGCGCGGCCGGATTTTTTGGGAGGAGGCGCGGCGGCCGTACAAGCCGTGCAAAATAAAGGCGCATTTGCATTTTTTAATCGGGGGGATACATTTTTTCGGCGATTTTGTGTATGGCTCGGGAAACGGCCATTTTGAGAAAACAGAGCAGAAAAAGTGCAGAGAATCAAAAAAGGAACGACAATCCTCTTTCGAAAATTGTCGTTCCTTTGTTGGTGGTGGAGGATGGATTCGAACCATCGAAGCGAAGCGCAACAGATTTACAGTCTGCCCCCTTTGGCCACTCGGGAACTCCACCATATTCGGTTGTATTCCAAAAGGACAAGTTGTTTTTTGGAGCTGGTGGACGGACTTGAACCCCCGACCTGCTGATTACAAATCAGCTGCTCTACCAACTGAGCTACACCAGCAGACAGCTTATATAATATAGCACAAGCGTCAGGGCTTGTCAAGCAAATTCGGACAAAAAATTCAAACAAACTGCCGCCCCGCCGGATTTGCCCAAAAAGGCCGGAAACAGGGCGATCCGGCGGCAGTCCTGTCCCCGGTTGAATGGTATTCCCCAAAAACCGCGCCTTGCCCACGATGTCGAGAGGACTCCGCCCCGGGCGATCCGGATGGAGAGGCAGCGCCCCTCCCCGGCGCTGAGTGTGGCCCGCCTCTTCATCGTGGCGCAGACCTCATCGGTCGATTCATCCGGGAGAGAGATAGAAGGGGTATGCGGCGCTCCTCCCCGGCTGCCCAGAGGCTTCCTTAGCGGGAGGCTTCCGGCTCTTTTGCCGATTTCCGCACAAAGAGGCCGGGGAGAAAGGCCGCTTTGTCGTTAAAAAATAAACAAAAATGATTTTTTTGTGATTTTGCTATTTACATATAAAATAAAAAATGGTACTATATTTTCATATATGAGCAGTCATTGGCGAACAGGGAGAGTGTGTGGTTTTGTTTGCCGATGATCGGAAAGCCGGGCGGCCGGAGCGGCCGTTCACCCGACGGATGCTTATCAACCTTTTGAAGGAGGAAATATCTAACATGGCAAGAAAAATGAAAACCATGGACGGCAACAGCGCCGCCGCATACGTATCGTATGCCTTTACCGACGTTGCTGCAATCTACCCCATCACCCCTTCGTCCAACATGGCGGAGGAGACTGACAAGATGGCCACTGCCGGACAGAAGAACCTGTTTGGCCAGACCGTCAAGGTAACCGAGATGCAGTCGGAGGCCGGCGCGGCCGGTGCGGTGCACGGTTCCCTCGCGGCCGGTGCGCTGACCACGACTTATACTGCGTCGCAGGGTCTGCTCCTCATGATCCCGAATATGTATAAGATCGCGGGTGAGCTGCTCCCCGGCGTTATCAACGTTTCGGCCCGTGCGCTGGCCAGCCATGCGCTGTCGATCTTCGGCGACCACTCCGACATCTACGCATGTCGGCAGACCGGCTTCGCCATGCTCTGCTCCAACAACCCGCAGGAGGTTATGGATCTCGGCGCTGTCGCCCACCTGTCGGCGATTGAAGGCCGCGTGCCCTTCCTGCATTTCTTCGACGGCTTCCGTACCTCGCACGAGATTCAGAAGATCGCCGTCTGGGATTACAGCGACCTCGACTCCATGCTGGATAAGAAGGCTGTCGCCGACTTCCGCCGCCGCTCGCTCAATCCGGAGCATCCCGAGCAGCGCGGTACTGCGCAGAACCCGGATATCTTCTTCCAGGCGAGAGAGGCCTCCAACAAATACTACAATGCCGTTGTCGGCGTGGTAGAGAAGTACATGGATCAGGTGAACGAGAAGCTCGGCACCAATTACAAGCCCTTCAATTACTATGGCGCGCCCGACGCAGAGCAGGTTATCGTTGCGATGGGTTCGGTCTGCGACACGATTGAGGAAACCATTGATTACATGAACGCGAACGGCGCGAAGGTCGGCCTTGTCAAGGTGCATCTGTACCGCCCGTTCTCGGCTGCGCACCTGATCGACGCCATTCCGGAGACGGTCAAGAAGATTTCGGTTATCGACCGCACCAAGGAGCCCGGCTCGATCGGCGAGCCGCTCTATCTGGACGTTGTCGCGGCGCTGCACGAGAGCAAGTTTGCGAACGTTCCGGTCTTTGGCGGACGTTACGGCCTCGGTTCCAAGAACACCACCCCGGCCGACATCATCGCGGTGTACAAGAACACCGATAAGAAGCGCTTCACCCTCTCGATCGAGGATGATGTAACCTGCCTCAGCCTGCCGCGGGAAGAGAATCCCGACACCACCCCGGCCGGTACGACCTCCTGCAAATTCTGGGGTCTCGGCTCGGACGGCACGGTCGGCGCCAACAAGAACTCGATCAAGATCATCGGCGACAACACCGATATGTATGCACAGGGCTACTTCGACTATGACTCCAAGAAGTCGGGCGGCGTTACCATCTCCCACCTGCGCTTCGGACATGAGAAGATCAAGTCCACCTATCTGATTGAAAAGGCTGACTTTGTCGCCTGCCACAACCCCTCCTATGTCGACAAGTACGACATTGTTGAGGATATCAAGAAGGGCGGCACCTTCCTGCTCAACTGCCAGTGGGATGCAGCCGAGCTGGAGCATCGTCTCCCCGCGCACATGAAGCGCTATATTGCCGAGAACGACATCCAGTTCTACACCATCGACGGTATCTCGATCGGTAAGGAGATCGGCCTTGGCGGCCGCATCAACACCGTGCTGCAGGCGGCCTTCTTCAAGCTGTCGGGCATTATCCCGGCGGACAAGGCGGTCACCCTGATGAAGGAAGCGGCCAAGAAGTCCTACGGCAAGAAGGGTGACAAGGTTGTTCAGATGAACTACGACGCGATCGACCGCGGTATTGACGGTGCGGTCAAGGTCGAGGTCCCCGCCTCCTGGAAGGACGCGAAGGATGAGAAGGCGGCTGAGGCTAAGACGGCCGGAACGGCTGCGGTTGCCTCTTATATTGATTCGATCCTGAAGCCGGTCAACGCACAGCGCGGCAACAAGCTGCCGGTTTCGGCCTTTGTGGATTATGCGGATGGCACTGTGCCGCTCGGAACCGCCGCTTATGAGAAGCGCGGCATCGCGGTCGACGTGCCGGAGTGGAATCCTGACAATTGTATCCAGTGTAACTTCTGTTCTTATGTATGTCCGCATGCTGCGATCCGTCCGGTTGCCATGACCGAGGAGGAGGCTGCCGCTGCTCCGGCTGCGACCAAGACTCTGCCGATGACCGGCGTTGCCGACCTCAAGTTCACGATGACGATTACGGTTCTCGATTGTACCGGCTGCGGCTCCTGCGCCAACGTCTGCCCCGGCAAGAAGGGGGAGAAGGCCCTGGTCATGAAGTCGCTCGACAGCCAGATCGAGCAGCAGGAGGTTTACGCTTACGGTCAGTCGCTGCCTGAGAAGGCTGCGGTTGCCGAGAAGTTCAAGCCCACCACGGTCAAGGGAAGCCAGTTTAAGCAGCCGCTGCTTGAGTTCTCGGGCGCCTGCGCCGGCTGCGGCGAGACGCCGTATGCCAAGCTGGCCACCCAGCTCTTCGGCGACCGGATGTACATTGCCAACGCCACCGGCTGCTCCTCGATCTGGGGCGGTTCGGCGCCCTCCACGCCTTACACCGTGAATAAGGAAGGCAGAGGTCCGGCTTGGCAGAACTCCCTGTTTGAGGATAACGCCGAGTTTGGTTACGGTATGTACCTGGCCAACCGTGCGATCCGCGGCCGTCTGGCCGACGCGGCCAAGAAGCTGGCCGAGATTACCGACGGCGAGCTGAAGACCGCGGCTGAGGTATGGCTTGCTTCCATGAACGACGGTGCGAAGAACACCGCCGATGCGGCCGCTTTCAAGGCTGCGCTGGAGGCTGCCAAGGTCGACGGCGAGGCTGCCGAGCTGGTCGCCGAGCTGAAGGCCGATGCCGATTATCTTGCCAAGAAGTCCTTCTGGATTCTGGGCGGCGACGGCTGGGCTTATGATATCGGCTTCGGCGGTCTGGATCACGTTATTGCTTCGGGCGAGGATGTCAACATTCTGGTCTTTGATACCGAGGTTTACTCCAACACGGGCGGACAGGCCTCCAAGGCGACCCCGACCGGTGCAATTGCACAGTTCGCGGCTGCCGGTAAGCAGGTTAAGAAGAAGGACCTGGCCTCCATTGCGATGAGCTACGGCTATGTCTACGTCGCGCAGGTTGCGCAGGGCGCCGACATGAACCAGTGCATCAAGGCCTTTGCGGAGGCGGAGAGCTATCATGGCCCGTCGATCATTATTGCCTACGCGCCCTGTATCAACCACGGTATCCGCGGCGGCATGGGCATCAGCCAGACCGAGGAGAAGCGCGCGGTTGCTGCCGGCTACTGGAATCTCTTCCGTTATGATCCGCGCAAGGTCGACGCGGGCGAGGATGCTTTCTTCCTCGATTCCAAGGCGCCGTCCGCCGATTACAGAGAGTTCATTCTGAACGAGGTTCGTTACAGTTCGCTGCAGCGTTCGAACCCGGCCCGTGCAGAGGAACTGTTTGCTGAGGCGGAGCAGAACGCTGAGAAGCGTTTGGCCTACCTGGAGAAGCTGAAGACGCTTTACGGCAAAACCGAGTAAAAATCAGTCTGAATAATAAAACGCTTCCGCGGTTTTTCGCGGAAGCGTTTTTTGTCGGGATAAAACGGGAGGTCAACCGGTCGGCCGAACAATCGGACAATCGGTTGATCGGTCGACCGGTCGGCCGTAGCCTCAAAGTGCGAGGCCTCTTTTCGGAAACTGCTGCTGTCCGGGGCTGCGTCTCAAACCGAGAGGCATATACCGGGATGAATTATACTATATT
>UQRS01000097.1 GCA_900543525.1 uncultured Oscillospiraceae bacterium | reverse complement strand
GAGCGGCGCAGCGCGAAAAAGGGGAACCTGAAAACCTTTCATCAGGTAGATAAAAATTCATGATCGACCCGTCGCAGCTTTACAAAACCGCGCTGGTAACCGAGCGGCTGCTCCTTCGCTATCCCACCTTGCGGGATGCGAAGGAGGTGTTTACTTTCTGCCGCGACCCGCGGATTTCCAAATACTCCGCCTGGGATCCGCATGAGAACCTCGCCCAAACCAAACGGTATCTGCGGTATCTTCGCCGCATCCGGAAGGACGGCGTGGAGCTGACCTTCTGCATCTGTCGGAAAAGCGACGGCCGCGTGATCGGAACCTGCTCCTTTGTCCGAATGGATTTGGAGGGCAGAGTGGGGGAGGTTGGCTACTGCATCGCAGCCGACTGCTGGCAGCAGGGTTATGGAAGCGAGGCGGTCGCCGCTCTTCTGGATTTTGGATTTCAGACCCTCCGCTTCAATCGGATCGAAGCGCGGGTTGTGCAGGAAAACCGGCCGTCCGCCGCACTGCTCGAACACCTCGGCTTTGAAAAAGAAGGTCTTTTAAAAAACGGCGTCACGTTTAAGGGCGCGCCGCATGATTTGTTTTTATACGCCGTGTGGCGGGGGCAAAGCCCTCGGTTTGCGGCGGTTTGACATATATTGGCCGGTGCTTTCTGCCCGGTCTGCTTTTTAAGGATTTGGTGATACTTGTATGCCCGCGATGATAACCCACTACCTTGCCGCGAAAAGGAGCGCCGCGCTCCTCTCCCAGCAGGGGATGGAGATAGATTTTCCCACCTATTGCTGGGGGGCGCAGGGGCCGGACTTCTTTTTTTATCACAAGCCGCTCGGCGGAGAAAAAAGCATCCGGAAAATCGGCTTCGCCATGCACAAAACCGACCCGGAGAAAATTTTTCTGGCCTTTCGCAAATACACCGAGCTGTGCAGCATCAAGGATCTGCCTTATGTGTATTCCTATTGCTACGGCCTGCTTTCCCATTTGGCGCTGGACAGCGGCGCTCATCCTTTCGTTTACTATTTTCAGGAAAAACTGGGAGAGCAAAGCGGCGATCCGGCCAATTTCATGCACCACAAGATTGAACATAACCTCGACGTGATCCTGCTGGAAAAGCTGGAGGATCGCCGCCTTTCCTCCTTCAAAATGCGGGAGGCGCTGCCCTCCTGCCGCAAGGGGCTGCACGCGGCGGCCGGGGCGATTGCCTTTGTAACGAACGAGCTGTATTCCGATTACCCGACCTCCGAGAAGGAGATTTACAAGGCCTTCTGCGACTTCCGCCGGTATGAGGGGCTGCTCCTCCGCCACCGCCGGCTCGGCCGCAAGGTCGCGGGAAAGCTGGAGGAGAAGAAGGGGCTTGGCAACAGCATCTCCTTTTTCATCCGGCCGGAGTCGCCCTGGGATGATTTTGACTATACCAATTCTGAAAAAAAGCGCTGGTACGCAGCCGGACTGGCCGGCGGCCGCCCCTCGAGCGCCGATTTCTTCTCCATTTTTCAAAAAGGGGTGGAGGATTCGGCCTATCTGGCCGGGCGGTTCAAGGACTGCGCCGAGCATCGGCAGCCGCTGTATTTTTTGAAGGATTTTCGCTTTAATAACGGTTCCAAAAAACTGGAGGTCAGACAATGGAAAGAATAGCCAGCTTCTCGATCGACCACCGCCTTTTGCGGGAGGGGATTTATCTTTCCCGCCGGGACGGAGACGTGGATACCTATGACCTGCGGATGCGGCGCCCGAACGGAGGCGACTACCTCTCCAACCCTGCCATTCACACGGTCGAGCATCTTTTTGCAACCTTTGTCCGCAACAGCCGGTTCAAGGCGCATATCCTCTACTTCGGCCCGATGGGATGTCGCACCGGGTTTTATTTTCTGGTGCGCGGCATGACAGGGGAGGAGGTTATCTCCCTGGTGCAGGAGGGGTTCCGGTTCATCTCCGCCTTTTCGGGAGAAATTCCTGGCGCGTCGGAGCCGGAGTGCGGCAACTATCGCGAGCATGATCTGGCCGCGGCGAAGGCGGACGCGGTGCGGTATCTTGCCTGCATCGACGGGTATACGCCCGAGCGGCTTTGTTATCCTACTGCGGCCGACCGGTCATAATGGAGGCCGGTTCTGTCTCTTTTCCACAAAAAATGTATAATCATGCACATCCGTCTTGCAATCACGGCTTGAAAATGCTATACTTGTAGATAAAATCAGATCTATTTTATATCTCCCGGCCGATTTTACCGGGATGGTTTAAGGAGAGCGAAGCAATATGGAAATCAAAGTAGAACGCAGAGCGGTACTGAAGGAAAAGCCGGCCAAGGGTACGCCCCTCGGCTTTGGTACGATCTTCACTGACTATATGTTCATCATGAACTATGATGAGGGGGAGGGCTGGCACGATCCCCGCATCGTCCCCTACGGCCCGATTGAGCTGGATCCTGCGGCGATGTGCCTCCACTACGGGCAGGAGGTTTTTGAAGGGATGAAGGCCTACCGCGCCGATGACGGCCGCGTGCTGCTTTTCCGCCCGGACAGGAACATGGCTCGTCTGAACTCCTCCAACGACCGGCTCTGCATTCCTCCGATTGACGAGGCCTTTGCGATTGAGGCGATCAAAAAGCTGGTGGATATCGAAAAGGACTGGATCCCGGAGGAGAAGGATTCCTCCCTTTACATCCGCCCCTTTATTTTTGCGGTTGATCCCAAGCTGGGCGTGCATTCGGCGCACCACCTCCTCTTCATGGTCATCGTTTCCCCGGTCGGCGCGTATTATCCGCAGGGAATCGATCCTGTGAACATTTATGTGGAGAACTCCTATGTCCGCGCGGTTCGCGGCGGCATGGGCTATGTCAAGACCGCCGGAAACTATGCCGCCTCTCTGAAGGCGCAGGTCGAGGCGGAGAAGATCAATTATACGCAGGTGCTCTGGCTGGATGGCGTCGAGCGGAAATATATTGAAGAGGTCGGTACCATGAACGTCTTCTTCAAGATCGACGGGGAGATTATCACCCCCTCGCTGGACGGTTCGACCCTGCCGGGCGTTACCCGGATGTCCTCGATCGAGCTGCTGCGCTCCTGGGGCCTCAAGGTGACCGAGCGCAAGCTGGCAATTGATGAGGTTGTCGAGGCGGCCAAGTCCGGCAAGCTGGAGGAGGCCTTCGGCACCGGAACCGCCGCGGTCATTTCTCCGATCGGCGAGCTGCGCTACGGCGATTACAACATGGTTATCAACAACGGCCAGATCGGCGAGGTCGCGCAGAAGCTGTACGACCAGCTCACCGGTATTCAGTGGGGTCGCCTGCCTGACACCTTCGGCTGGACGGTTGAGGTAAAGTAAGCGCCGCCGCTTGCCCACAGCACATCATAAAAATGTATATTTTACCGCCAGCGGACAACCGGCCGCACGATTCCCTTTGTCCGCCGGCGGAAATAAAACCGGATAGGGAAGCAGGCATGAAAGCTGCCGCTCTCCCTATCCGATTTTCTCGAAAAACGGCCGGTTTGTTTTTTGTTAGAACTGGTTTTAAGGGTGAAAAAATATGTATAAAATTCTGCGAAAAAAAGAACTGAACCCCACCGTCACATTGATGGAGGTGGAAGCGCCCCTGATCGCCGCAAAGGCCGAGCCGGGGCAGTTTATTATCCTCCGCGTCGATGAGGAGGGGGAGCGGATTCCGCTGACCATTGCCGATTACGATCGAAAGAAGGGCACCGTAACCATTATTTTTCAGATTGTCGGCGCAACCACCAAAAAGCTGAACCATTTGAAAGAGGGCGAATCCATTCAGGATTTTGTGGGACCGCTCGGCACGCCGACCCACACCGAAGGCCTCAAAAAAGTCGCAGTGGTCGGCGGCGGCGTCGGCTGCGCCATTGCCTATCCCATCGCCAAAAAGCTGCATGAGCTTGGCTGTACCGTACACTCGATCGTCGGCTTCCGGAACAAGGATCTGGTCATTTTGGAGGAGGAATTTTCCACCGCGAGCGACCGGCTGGTCATGATGACCGACGACGGCAGCCATGGGGAGAAGGGCCTTGTCACCGACGCGCTGAAAAAGCTGATTGAAGATGGAAACGATTACGATCAGGTCATCGCGATTGGCCCCCTGGTTATGATGAAATTTGTCTGCGCGCTGACCAAAACCTACGGGATAAAGACGATCGTTTCTATGAATCCGATCATGATCGACGGCACCGGCATGTGCGGCGGATGCCGTCTCACCGTGGGGGGAGAGACCAAGTTTGCCTGCGTGGACGGGCCTGACTTTGACGGACACCTTGTCGATTTTGATGAGGCGATGCAGCGCGCCTCCATGTACCGAGATTTTGAACGCCACGCTTATGAAGAAACCTGCAATCTGCTGAAGGAGGCGAACCGGAATGCCTAACATGTCTTTAAAAAAGAACGAAATGCCCTCTCAGGACCCGAACGTGCGCAACAAAAATTTCAAAGAGGTTGCGCTCGGCTATACGAAGGAGCAGGCCATGGATGAGGCGACCCGCTGTCTCCACTGCAAGCACAGACCCTGCGTTTCCGGCTGCCCGGTGCAGGTGCATATTCCGGACTTTATCGCGGCGGTGGCCGAGGGAGATTTTGAAAAGGCCTATCAGATTATTTCGGAGTCGAGCAGCCTCCCGGCCGTCTGCGGCCGCGTCTGCCCGCAGGAAAGTCAGTGTGAGCAAAAATGCGTCCGCGGCGTTAAGGGAGAGCCGGTTGCCATCGGTCGGCTGGAACGGTTTGTAGCCGATTACCACAACGCCCACTGTACCGAGCTGCCAAAGAAGCCGGCTTCCAACGGGCACAAGGTCGCCGTGGTTGGCTCCGGCCCCTCCGGCCTGACCTGCGCCGGCGACCTGGCGCGCATGGGCTATGCCGTCACGGTGTTTGAGGCGCTGCATACCCCGGGCGGCGTGCTGGTCTATGGCATTCCGGAATTCCGCCTTCCCAAAGCAATCGTGGGGAAGGAGATTGACGGCCTCCGCGCGCTGGGCGTGGACATCGAAACCAACACTGTGATCGGCAAAACCCTTTCGGTGGATGAGCTGTTTGACCGCGGGTTTGAAGCGGTCTTTATCGGCTCGGGCGCCGGGCTGCCCCGCTTTATGCGTATCCCGGGTGAAAACCTGAACGGCGTATACTCGGCGAACGAGTTTTTGACCCGCGTGAATTTGATGAAGGCCTACCGCGAGGGGGGAGATACTCCGATTCTCCACGCCAAAAAGGTGGCCGTCGTCGGCGGCGGCAACGTCGCCATGGACGCCGCCCGGTCGGCCAAGCGCCTCGGCGCGGAGGAGGTCTCGATCGTTTACCGCCGGTCGGAGGAGGAGCTGCCTGCCCGTGCGGAGGAGGTTGAGCACGCCAAGGAGGAGGGAATCCTCTTCAAGCTGCTGACCAACCCGGTGGAGATTTTGCCGGACGAGCACAACCAGGTCGGCGGAATGAAATGCGTCAAGATGGAACTGGGCGAACCGGACGACTCCGGCCGCCGCCGCCCGGTTGTCAAGGAAGGCTCGGAGTTTGTGCTGGACGTCGACTGCGTAATCATGTCGATCGGCACTTCTCCCAACCCGTTGATCAAGTCGACCACCAAAGGGCTGGAGACGCAGAAATGGGGTGGCATCATCGCAGATGAGCACGGACTGACCTCCCGCGAAGGGGTATACGCCGGCGGCGACGCCGTAACCGGCGCAGCTACGGTCATTCTCGCCATGGGCGCCGGAAAGACGGCCGCTGCGGCGATCCACGATTATATTCAGGGAAAATAAAATGATCCGATTTCCACCCGCCCGGAATTTCTGCCGGGCGGGTTTCTTTTATGCCGCGTTTTTTGGGGAGGCGTTTCTATGACAGCCCGAACTCTCGCATACCCAAAAAAAGGCATTGCGGCCGCAGCCTCCCCATCGCGGCAAGGAAATTCTGCCGTTTTGCGGTATACTTCGGCCGGAGGGCAGCGCCGCCGCTCTCCGCGCGGTCATGGCGGCTTATGAGAAGTCGCGGCCGTGTTCCTCTGCGCAGAGGGGACGGGGAGGGGAGGCCTCTGTCACCGAAATTTCCTCGAACGCTCCCGCATTCTCCTTACCCAAAATACAGATAAGAAAAGCCCCGTTCCTCCCCCAAAGCTGAAGTGACCCCAAAAAGTTAGACAAAAATAAGAATAAAAATTGTTCAAGCTAC
>UQRS01000096.1 GCA_900543525.1 uncultured Oscillospiraceae bacterium | reverse complement strand
GGTAGCTTGAACAATTTTTATTCTTATTTTTGTCTAACTTTTTGGGGTCACTTCAACTGCGGGTTCCATGGCCTTTTTGTTTTCCTTCGCAAAAGCGGGCGGAAGATATGCCTCCCCCACCCTTTCTGGGTAAATGCCAAAGCAGCCGGGTGCAGTACAGCCGGGTGCAGCGCCCCCTTTTTCCCCGGCGCAACACGAAGGATTGAAAAATCGAAACCAAAATGATATACTGCTTATGAAAGCATGCCGTGAAAACGCCCTGCCGGGCGGCTTTTTTAAAAAACGCTATGATAGAGGAGGTCAGGCTGCATATGGAGCGCCGTGACAAAATCAATTATTATCTCGACCTGGCGGAGGTTGTCGCCAAACGCAGCACCTGCCTGCGCCGGCACTTCGGCGCCGTAATTGTCAAAAACGACGAGGTGATTTCGACCGGGTACGCCGGCGCCCCGCGCGGAAGGAAAAACTGCTCCGACCTCGGCTCCTGCGTGCGGGAGAAGCTGAATATTCCCCGCGGCGAGCGGTACGAGCTCTGCCGCAGCGTACACGCGGAGGCCAACGCCATCATCAGCGCCTCCCGGGACAAGATGCTGGACAGCACCCTTTACCTCTGCGGGACGGAGGTCAGCACCGGCGAGTATGTGCAGAACTCCTGCTGCTGCTCCATGTGCAAGCGGCAGGTGATCAACGCCGGCATCCGCTGGGTTGTGATCCGGGACGATCACGACCACTACCGCAAGCTGGATGTCAACGACTGGATCCGCTCAGACGACTCTCTCGACGGCAGCTTCGGCTACTGATTCCGATCGCCGAAAAGGCGGCTTCCGCCTTTTTTCCTGTTTAAAACCCCAAAAAGCACCTCCCGCCATGGTTTTCATCCCGTGGCAGGAGGTGCTTTTTTCTATCATTTTCCGGGTACCACCAAAAAGCCAAAAGGCAGAAGGACTTCCCCGCTTTCAAAAAAAGCCGTGGAGGCTTACAGCTTAAAGCCAAAATAGCGCAGCGTGTTGCCGTAGCAGATATCCTCCACCGTCCGGCCGAGCGCGTCGAGCCGCTCCTCCGGATACTCTCCCCGTTCGACCAGCCCGCCGAGGTAGTTGCAGAGGATGCGGCGGAAATACTCATGCCGGGTGTAGGACAAAAAGCTGCGGGAATCGGTCAGCATACCGATAAATTTTCCGAGCAGGCCGCCGGCGGCAAGGCTTTCGAGCTGCTGCTCCATGCCCCGTTTGGTGTCGTTGAACCACCAGGCCGAGCCGTGCTGCATTTTCCCCGGGACCTCCCCCTGGAAGCAGCCCATCAGGCTTTGCAGCATGGCGTTGTCCCCCGGGTGCATCGAGTACAACACCGTCTTGGGGAGGAGATCGTCCGCCTCCAAAGCGCCGAGGAAGGCCGCCAGCCCCTCCGGATCGACCGGCCGGCCGATGCAGTCGCCGCCGGCGTCCGGCCCGACCGCCTTATACAGCCGGGGATTGGTGTTGCGCAGCGGCCCCATATGCAGCTGCATCACCCAGCCGCGGCGGGCGTACTCCCGTCCCAGAAAGAGCATCAGATAGCTCTGGAAGGTCATCCGCTCTTTCGGTGAGACCGGCTCGCCCCGCATCCCCTTTTCAAACACCGCCTCCGCCTCGGCGGTTTCGGCCGGGCAGTAGAAGCTGCCGTCCAGCGAGTGGTCGGAGGCCACGCAGCCCATCTCCTCAAAAAAATCGAGGCGGGCAAGCAGCGCCGAGCGAAGGCCGGCAAGCGAGCGGATCTCCACCCCGGCGGCCGCGCCCAGCCTGCCGATATATCCGGCATATCCGGGAAGGTGCGGGCTCATCGCCTTCTCCGGCCGCCAGGCAGGCAGCACCACGGTGGAAAAGTTTTCATCCTCCGCCAGCAGCCGGTGATATTCCAGGCTGTCGGCCGGGTCGTCGGTCGTGCAGATCAGCTTGACCTCCGACCGCCGAATCAGGCCGCGCACCGACATATCCTCCCCTGCCAGCGCCGCATTGCAGAGGTCGTACACCTCACCCGCATTTTCCGGCGTCAGCACCCCGTCAAAATCAAAATACCGCTTCAGTTCCAGATGCGCCCAGTGATAGATCGGGTTGCCGACCGCACTTTGCAGCACATCGGCAAAGGCGCGGAATTTCTCCCGGTCGTCGCCGTCCCCGCTGACCAGCGCCTCCGGATAGCCGCCGCCCCGCAGCAGCCGCCATTTGTAATGATCCGCCTCCAGCCAAGCCTCGGTAATCGTGGAGAAACGGCGATCCTCCCAAATCTCCTTCGGGCTGATGTGGCAGTGATAGTCGATAATCGGCATCTTCTTTGCAAAATCGTGGTACAGCAACCGTGCCGTGCCGCTGTGCAGCAGAAAATCCTCATCCATAAAGGGCTTCATCCGTGCAATCATCCTTTCTGTATATCGCCCGGCGTCTTCTCCGCCGGGCGGTATGCGCTCCGCCCCATATTATACAAAACGGGTAAAAAAAGCACAAGTGGTTATTGAAAAACTCTGGCCGAAATGCTATAGTTACTAAGTATGAAAACCCGAAAAAGCGGCCAGACTCTCCCCTTAAAAGCCGGAGGAGGCTGCCGCTTTCATCCAAGAAGCCTGTTTTTGCAGAAAGGAACTGTTTTTTATGAAAAAGCTACTGCCCCTCCTGCTGATACTCTGCCTGCTTTGCTCCTGCGCCTCGCAGGGAAAGCAGCACGATCTTTCCACATATGAAGCCGACGGGTATTACACCGTCCTCGCCTCCGATACGATGTTGTATAAGTACGGCGGCGCCGCCGTGCCCGAGCTGATTCTGAGCGACAAGGCGCTCGAGCCGCAGTGGATCACTTTTGAAAAAGCGACCGACGGCAGCTACACCCGCACCGTGGCGGAGGAGTACACCTTCTCCAAAGAAAATCAGACGGCCGCCTACCGCCTTTCAAAAGAGGACGGCGGACAGAAAATTTATCCCGAGCAGTTCGCCCTCTGCGAGCTGGACGGAAAATACTACTACTCGGTCGACGGCCTGACCACCGACGATAACTATTCCGCCTCGGACGACGGAAAAACCATGCTGCTGGAGGGAAGCGACGGCCGCCTGCTGCGTTATGACGCGGCGAAGGATACGCTGACGGCGGTCGGCAGCGACAGCTACGGCGCGACCTCCTACACCGACGCGGCCAACGGCTGGATCATTGATTTCGCCCTGTCGGGGGACGGCCGCTACGCCGCCTATACCAGCAACCGCCGCACCGCTGAGCAAAAAACACCGCAGACCGACCTCTGGCTCTGCGACCTTCAAAGCGGGGAGGAAAAGATGCTGGCTCAGAACGTGTCGGTTTTCTCCGGCCTGGATTTCGACGGGAAGCAGCTTTTCTACTGCACGATCGGCGAGGCCGAGGGAGCGAGCAGCTATGCCTACGTCGGCTTAAACGTGACCGACGGCAGCCAGATCTCGATCGAATGGGATAACAGCCACACGACGGTGGGCAACGGCTGGATCGCCGGGCAGAACAAGCTCTATAATATCGCAGAGAAAAAGAGCTACACCGTGGACAGCACGGTAAACGGAAGCGCCCGGCAGGGCATTTTGTCGGCCGACGCCAAATACACCGCCACCCTGTACGGCGACGAGGAAAACCTCTATGTCAAGCTGGTTGAGGTAGAAACCAACCAGCCGACCGTTTTCTTGCTTCCCGGTGATTTCAGAAACGAATTCCTGGATTTTCATCTTCTGGATATGCGGGACGGAAAGCTCCTTCTCCAATGCATGCTGTACAATATGGATAAATCGGGCGACTTCACCGCCTATTACACCGTTGACCTCAGCTGGGGTCTGAAGTAATGAAAAGAGGATACTGCCATTATGCATAGCTTACTGGAACAGATTAAGCAAGTCGGTCTGGTACCCGTCATCAAGCTGGAGGAGCCGGAAAAGGCCGTTCCTCTGGCCAGGGCGCTGGCCAAAGGCGGCATTCCGGTGGCGGAGATTACCTTCCGTGCGCCGGGCGCCGACCGCGCCATCGCCGCCGTAGCCGAAAGCTGCCCCGACATTCTGCTGGGGGCGGGTACCGTAACCTCCACCGAGCAGGTTGACCGGGCGGTTTCTGCCGGGGCGAAATATATCATCAGCCCCGGCTTCGATCCGGAGATTGTCGCTTACTGCGTCGAGCGGGATATTCTGATCATTCCGGGCTGCGCCAGCCCGGGAGATGTCTCGATGGCGGCCCGCATGGGGCTGGAGGCGGTCAAATTCTTCCCGGCGGAGGCAGCCGGAGGCGTCAAAATGCTCCGCGCGCTGGCCGGACCGTTCCCAAACATGCGCTTTATGCCGACCGGCGGCATCGGGCCGGAGAATTTGCGCGATTACCTCGCCTTTCCGCGGGTCATCGCCTGCGGCGGAAGCTGGATGGTGCCCGGAAAGCCTCTGGCCGACGGCCGGTTTGAGGAGATCACCGCTCTGGCCAGAACGGCGGTTTTCCGTATGCTGGACGTCCGTCTCGACCACATCGGCATCAACCACCGGGACAGCGGCGACGCCCGCCGTACGACAGAAGCTTTTGCGGGCATCACCGGCAACCCGATAACCGAAATTCCGGTCTCCTTCTTTGCGGACCCGTCGGTGGAGGTCATGAAAGCCGCCGACCGGGGAAAGAACGGACACATCGCCTTCAGCGTAACCAGCGTCGAGCGCGCCGTCCGTTTCTTCGAATCGCAAGGCTATGCCTTTGACTACGACAGTGTGAAAAGCTATTCCGACGGCACGCCCCGCTTCATCTATTTCGCGGAGGAGATCAGCGGCTTTGCTGTACATCTCGTGCTGAAATAACCGCGCCGCGCGGCAAAGGGGACGCCTGCCTTCCCGCCCGCGCCGCCCGGCTGACCCGGATTTATTTCTCCAACAACGAAAAGAAAGGATCGCCCCGCGCTGCGCGGGGTTCGGAATACCGCTATGTCCAAAATCATCACCTTCGGCGAGCTTTTGCTGCGCCTTTCGCCCGAGCGGCGGCTCCGCCTTGTGCAGGCCGAGCGCTTCAGCGTCTGCTACGGCGGGGCGGAAGCCAACGTGGCCGTCTCCCTCTCGATTTTCGGAGAGGAGGCCGCCTTTGTCTCGGCTCTGCCAAGCAATCCGGTGGGAGATGCGGCGCTCGCCTCGCTTAAAAAATACGGCGTCGACACCACCCGGGTGCTGCGGCAGGGGCCGCGGATGGGACTGTACTATCTTGAGCAGGGGGCGTCCTACCGCCCGTCGGCCGTTACCTACGACCGCGCCGGCTCCTCCTTCTCCCTGATTTCGCGCGACGCCTTCGACTGGGAGGAGATTTTCGCCGATGCCGACTGGTTCCATCTGACCGGCATCACCCCCGCCCTGGGGGGAGAATTGCCTGCCATCTGCCTCGCGGCCTGCGCCGCGGCAAAGCGGGCGGGCTGCAGAATCTCCTTCGATCCGAACCACCGCAAGCTGCTCTGGGACGCCAAAACGGCCGGAGAAAACATCGCGCCGCTGCTTGAATACGTCGACCTGCTGATCACCAACGACGGGCAGGCGGCCGAGCTGTTCGGCCTCACCCCCGCGGCAGAGGAGGCCGATCGCCCCGCCCGGTCGGGTGAAATGGCGGCCGAGCTTTCGGCGCGCTTTTCGATTCCGCAGGTCGCCATGACCCTGCGCACCACCCTTTCTTCGGATGAAAATCTGTGGACTGCCCTGCTGTATGAAAAAGGAGAGGTCTTTTCCGCGCGCAGCTACGCCGCCCGGATTACCGACCGGGTGGGCGGCGGCGACAGCTTTGCCGCCGGGCTGATTCACGCCCTTTTGCAAAAGGAAAGCCGGCAGGCCGCGATCGAGTTTGCGACGGCGGCCGCCTGCCTCAAGCTGACGATCGAGGGGGACTATAACCTCTCCACAGCGGAGGAGGTCCGAAGCCTCGCCCGCGGCGGGGGCAGCCGCCTGGTGCGATAGGCGGCGCGGTTCTTCTCTCCTGCAGGAAATCACGGGGTAACCGGTGCGTCCGTACAGCCGCATAGGTCTATGACCACGCCGACAAAACGCCCGGTCGATGACAAAAATCGGCGAAGACATGCAGGTCTCCCCCCTCTCTATCTGCCAATATATACGGATTGTTTATAATCTTAAAATTTAAATAAACTGATTGTAAAATATTAAAAAGCTGTAACTTGAAAATTCTCATATTGAATGATACAATATGGTGAGCATTTCCTGCCCCCGGCAACAAAATAAAAAAGTGAAGTAAGTGAATTATGAATATACTGGTAAAATTCCGGAAAACGGTCATGATGCTGATGAAGCTTCTCATCATGGTATCGCTTATTTTTTCCTTTGTCT
>UQRS01000095.1 GCA_900543525.1 uncultured Oscillospiraceae bacterium | reverse complement strand
AGTTTTTAGGGTGCGGCTTATCTTTTGTTTTTTCTGACCTGTCGGTTTCCCGACAGGTCTTTTTTTATTATCGTTAAATACCATATTGCATAAAAATATTGAATATTTGTAAGTGTTGCTTTTTGAAATTGTGTGTGTTATAATCCAATTGTGAATTATGATTTCGATTTGTTGATTTATTTTTTTATTTTCTGCTGTTGAAGCATGCAAAAAGCGTCGTATCGCTGGATACTTTAAATGGATGAAAGGGTTACGTGATTTTTGGCCTCTACATCTCTGGCTTTGTCTTGAAAGAAGTGGGGCGCGTGGTGGAGGCGCACCCTGATATTTGCGGTCGGATGACTGATGAGGGCGGTGTTAAAATGAAAAATGTGCTGCACTGATACTGGCGTTGATTATGATGGCCGGTTTTAGCTTTACTGCAAGTGGGTCGATTGGAATCTTTGTACGAGAGGATGGCAGCTGCGATTATTATCCACCTCCGGGCGGCTGCATGATAGGAGGAAATTCACCTACAACCCATTCATCCACGGTTGCTGCGATAACAGAGGATATATGGATGGCGCCCGGCTTTTCCGATGCGGATTTGCTTTCGGCTCGAAAGCTGATTATAGAAGAATATAATCGCGGAATCAAAACCCGCAGTGTGCGGCATAAGGGCAAATGCTACTTTGATTATGGCGAGAGCACGGAAGAGCTTGTGCATGCTTGGATTGGTGAGGAACACGCGGCATCGGATGGTACGGTTTTGCCGGCTTCTGTCTGCATGGTGCAGAATTTCGTCGGCGGAAACTCCGACACTCTGGCGACTATAGGCATGAGTGAAAAATGGTGCTGCATCATGGTCACGCCCGAATCGCTGAAAAAGGGAGAGGCTTACACTCTGCGGGACGGAATCGCCTATGCCTGGGGGAGCGCGGGCGGCCTTAATTCTTGCTGGGGACTGCCGACCGGCAACCAGTTCTGGATTGATAATATGTGCTATCAAACCTTTGAATACGGTTATGCGGCGGCCGAAAATGCACAGATTGTTTTTACGGAATTCCATCTTTACGCAGATGGCGAAACTGCCCCGGCGGGCGGGGAGGAGAATAATCCCAACTGGTTGGCGGAGGCAGAAACGTCAACCGATCCCACGTCGATGCCGTACCCGGTCAGTTGGTATCCGTACCACTCATCAACGAGTAGTTTGAATGAGGAGCGTTCAGACAGCTTGCATGAGGAGCGTTCGGAGGAAGCACCGACCTTCTCTGATGCGCCGACGGAGGAGGAATCCCGCACCTCGGCGGATACTGCCCTCCTCTAGGATGAGGATACGACCTCTCCGAACAGTCGCGCGGCGGCGCTGACCGGTCGTGTCGGCGCGGCACGCGGAACAACAACCAAAACCTATTTTCTGGGGATGGAGCTGACGCCGATTCTGCAAAAGCAGCTGATTGCCGGCGCGGTAGCACTGGGGGTGCTTTCGGCCGCAGCGGCGGCGGTCGTTGTTTCGAGCATTCTGGTGCGCAAACGCCGCCGGAGGCATGAGGCAGCTCTGCCCGCTGATCTCGATAAATCGGAGGATGTGCGGAAGCCGGGCGACTGAAACGGCGGCAGGCGGTAACATGTGGTGAAGCGCGGGCGAAACGCCTGCATTGAATCATAATCAAGAGGAGGATTTTAAAAATGAAAAAATACTTTGTGGTGCCGCTCTCGGTAATCATGGTCTGTCTGCTTGCGGTGCTGCAGGCATCGGCGGCGGTAACCGATCCGGCGACGGTCGGCGGTTTGGGCAGTGAGGTCGATCTTGCGCCCGGCTTTTCACAGGCGGATCTGCCGAAGGTACAGCAACTCATGCGGCAGGAATATAACCGCGGCGTTCGTACCCGCAGCCTGAAGCACAAGGGTACGGCCTACTTCAACTATGGCCAGAGCACGGGAGAGCTTGTGCACGCATGGGTCGGTTCGGAGCGCATGACCGGCAATGGGCAGGTGCTTCCGGCGGCAGCATGTATGAATCAGGATTTCATCGGCGGATACTCCGACACTCTGGCGACTATGGGCATGGGTGAAAACTGGTGCTGTATTATGGTCACGCCGGAATCTTTTAAAAAGGGCGAGGCCTACACGCTCCGCGACGCCTTCGCCAACGCATGGGGGAATGCGGGCGGCACCAACTCCTTCTGGGGACTGCCGACCGGCAACCAGTACTGGATTGGCGATACCTGCTACCAGACCTTTGAATATGGTTATGCGGTGTCCGAAAATGCACAGTTTATTTTTACGGAATTCCATTTTTACGCAGATGGTGAAACCGCTCCGGCCGTCCCGAACGACGCGGCTTATGATCATTACACCGACGTCGCAGTGACCGAAGCTGCGCCGCCGCTGATTGATCCGGAGCCGTCCGATGTGCCGGGCGATTTGGATGGAGATACGCTGATCACCGTGTCCGATGTGGTGCAGCTGCGGCAGCTGATTATCTCCGGCAGTCCGACAAAGGCACAGCTGACCTGCGGCGATCTGGATGAGGACGGCAAGCTTACGGTCGGCGACGTGGTGACACTGCGGCAGTGGATTGTGAGCGGTATTCCGATGCAGCCCGCTTAAAGGATCATATTTTTCATAGGAGAAATCAAAACAGCCGCCCACCGGATGAATTTTCCGGTAAGGCGGCTGTTTTTTTGTTCGTTTTTTGGAGGCGGGGCAGCGGTTAAAAGCCCATTTTTTCGCTCATGGATTTTCCAATCCGTGCCGAGAGTGCCCGCGTCTCGTCCTCATCCTCTCCCTTGGCGGAGAGGTAAAGCTTGATCTTCGGCTCGGTCCCGGAGGGGCGGATGATTGCGCTGCAATCCCCATCAAGATGATAGGCCAGCACGTTGGATTTCGGAAGGGTGATCGGCCTCGTCTCTTCGGTAGAGAGGCGGGTCTCAACCGACCGCTCATAATCGCAGATCCGCAGCGTTTTGCGCCCGCCAAGCTCGGTCGGCGGGTTTTGGCGCAGATCGTTCATGATCTTCTCCATACGCTGCATACCTTCAGCGCCCTCGCAGGTGAAGCTCTGCTGCTCGTTTACATAAAGCCCGAATTCAGCGTAAATCTCCTCCATCACCTGGATGAGATTTTTACCCTGCAGCTTGTAGAAGGAGGCCATCTCGCAAATCAGCATGGAGGCAACGACCGCGTCCTTGTCCCGGACGTAGCTGCCGGCCAGATAACCGTAGCTTTCCTCAAAGCCGAAAACATAACGGTCAGCCTCTCCCTTCGCCTCCAGCAGGCCGATCTGCTCTCCGATAAACTTGAAGCCGGTGAGCACCTCGATAAGCTGACAATTGTATTTCTTTGCAATGAATTTGCAGATGTCGCTGGTCACGATGGTCTTGACCGCGATCGGATTTTTCGGCATGGTGCCGAGCGCCGTCCGCTGGGAGAGAACATAGTGCAGCAGCATGGCGCCGACCTGATTTCCGGTCATCAGAGTATAGTCGCCGCCATTCTTTACGGCGATGCCCACCCGGTCAGAGTCGGGGTCGGTCGCCAGCAGAAGGTCAGGACTGACCTTTTCAGCCAGCTTTAAGGCGCATTCGAAGGCCTGCCGAATTTCCGGGTTCGGGAAGGGGGCAGTGGGGAAGTTGCCGTTGGGCAGTTCCTGCTCCGGCACGACGGTCACGCCGCTTATGCCGCAGCGGTCGAGAATGGCGCGCACCGGCTTGTTTCCGCTGCCGTGCAGGGGCGTGTAGACCACCTTCAGCCCCGCCTTTGCAGAGGCCTCGGGATGGATCGCCTGCTTCTGTACCTCGTCCAGATAGGAGGAGATAACCTCCTCCCCGATATAACGGATTTTTCCGGCGGCGACGGCCTCATCAAAATCGGCCTTCTTCACATCGGTGAAGGGATCGACCCGCCCAACATATTCCAGTACCCGTTCGCTGGCCTCCAGCCCCAGCTGGCAGCCGTCCGGGCCGTAGGCCTTGTACCCGTTGTACTTGGCCGGGTTGTGGCTGGCGGTGACGACGATGCCGCCCGAGCAGCCGAGCTTCCGCACGGCGTAGGAGAGCATGGGCGTGGGCATCAGCTCTTTATACAAATGCACCGTGATGCCGTTGGCGGCCAGCACTGCGGCGGCCGTTTTGGCGAACAGATCGGATTTGATCCGGCTGTCATAGCCGATGGCGACCGAAGGGGCTTCAAACGCCTCATTCAAATAGGCGGCAAAGCCCTGCGTCGCGCCGGCGACGGTGTATATATTCATCCGGTTGGTGCCGGCGCCGATTACGCCGCGCAGCCCGCCGGTTCCGAACTCCAGCGCCTTGTAAAAGCGGTCGGAGATTTCCGCCTCATCTCCTTTGATCGCCTGCAGTTCGGCCGAAAGGTCGGGGTCATCCACCGCTTTTTCGCACCACTCGGCATATAGCCGACCTGTTTTATCAGTCATGTTTGTTCCTCCTGTGATTTCATATTTTGCCCATCGGGCAATGCCGGATGCTATCTGTAGCTGCCCGTCCCCGAAGCGTCTGCCCCGGCGACGGAGAATTTACAAAATCTGCTATATTAAAAATACCATCCTTAAAAGTATATGTCAATGCCCTGCGGAAATATGGCGGCGAAATTTTATATTTTCTCCTCTGCAAAAACATATCGAACGCCGGTGCAAAATTTGCTTGACAAGCGCGGGGGAGGGTGTTATAATACTCTCCGACAACAAAGCAGAACAATCGTTTTCGTTCTCACCTCGGGGCATTTTGCCGCCGTGGTCAATAAGGAAAGCTGTGTTTTTTCACAAAGGACTTTGCTTATTTGCGTGGACGGGAACATCCTGTCCACGCTTTGTATTTTACAGCTTTGGAGGTGCTACCCATTAGCAGCAAGGAACTTCCCATCAACGAACAGATTTATGACAAGGAATTGCGCGTTGTCGATTCCGACGGAACTCAGCTTGGCATCATGTCCGCAGCGGAGGCTTTGCAGAAAGCCTATGACAAAGATATGGATCTGGTGAAAATTGCGCCGACCGCCACGCCTCCCGTCTGCAAGATCATGGATTACGGCAAGTACCGTTTCGAGCAGGCCAAGCGTGAAAAGGAAGCTCGCAAGAATCAGAAAACTGTCGAATTGAAGGAAATCCGTTTGAGCCTGACCATTGACCAGCACGACTTCGAAACCAAAGGCGGCCAGGCGATCAAGTTTCTGTCGGCCGGGAATAAGGTCAAGGTATCCATCCGGTTCCGCGGGCGTCAGCTCAGCCATCCGGAGATTGGCTATGACATCATGAAGCGTTTTGCGGAGTACTGCTCCGAGCACAGCAGCGTGGAAAAACCCGCCAAGCTGGAGAGCCGCAACATGCTGATGTTTCTTGCGCCAAAAGCTGGCAAATAACGCTACTGTTTCATTTTAAGGAGGAAAATACAATGCCCAAGATCAAAACACACAGCGGGGCCAAAAAACGCTTTAAGCTGACCAAAAACGGCAAGGTAAAGCGCGCCCATGCCTTCAAGTCGCACATTCTGAACAAGAAGACGACCAAGCGGAAGAGAAATCTTCGCAAGACGACTGTTGCCGACGTAACCAACACTGCGGCAATCAAAAAGATGATTCCCTACAAATAAGAACTGCCTTAACATCAAATTAACGGAGGTTACGAGCAATGGCACGAGTAAAAGGCGCGATGATGACGCGTAAGAGAAGGAAAAAGACCATCAAGCTTGCAAAGGGCTATTTCGGCGCAAAGTCGAAGCTCTTTAAAATGTCTAAAGAGGCCGTGATGAAATCCGGCCAGTACGCCTATATCGGCAGAAGGCTGAAGAAGCGTGATTTCCGCCGTCTGTGGATCACCCGGATTTCGGCTGCCGCCAAGATGAACGGCATGAACTACTCCACCTTCATGAACGGCGTGAAGAAGGCCGGCATCACCCTCAACCGCAAGATGCTGTCTGAGATTGCTATAGGTGACGCTGCTGCGTTCACCGCGATCGCGGAGCAGGCCAAGGCTGCCTTGTCCAAATAACTGGAAACGCCCGGGGAGTGTCTCCGGGCGCGTTTTCATATTTGTATCTTCAAAAACCGGAGCTGGTCGTATGCGCATCACCAGCCGTGAAAACCGGCAGATTAAGGAAATTGCAAAGCTGTACAAAAACGGCCGCTCTCGGAAGGAGAACGGCCTGTTTGTAGTTGAGGGGGCGCGCATCTGCGCCGACGCGGCGGAAAGCGGGATTGAAATTGTTACGCTGGTCTGCTCTGATACCGGCGCCGCCCGCTATCCGGACGCGGTAAAGGCGCTTTCCGACGCGGCCGGGAGGAGGATCTCCGTCCCGGACGCGGTGTTCGCGGCGCTGGCCGACACCGCTCACCCGCAGGGAATTCTGGCCGTCTGCCGGATGCCGGAGTTGTCCCTTCGCCCGGAGGATATCCGCCCGGACGGGCGCTACCTGGGGCTTGAGGATTTGCGCGATCCGGCCAACCTCGGGACAATCGCCCGCACGGCGGAGGCGCTGGCGCTCGACGGCCTGATCCTGTCGCCCGGCTGCTGCGACCCTTATGGGTCAAAGGCGCTGCGCGCCGGAATGGGCAGCCTCCTGCGCATTCCTCTGCTGCAAACGGAGGATTTTCTGGCCTCGCTGGACGCGTTTCGCAAAGCGGGTCTGCCGGTTTTTGCCGCGGTGCCCGATCGCAGCGCGGCGGATGTGCGGCAGGCGGGACTGCACCGGGGCGGCGTCGTCCTGATCGGGAATGAGGGGAACGGCCTCTCGCCCGAGGCGGTGGCCTTTTCCGACCGGCCGGTGACCATTCCGATGCCCGGCCGGGCGGAGTCGCTCAATGCC
>UQRS01000094.1 GCA_900543525.1 uncultured Oscillospiraceae bacterium | reverse complement strand
CTCCTATTATACCATAAAAATTTTCCGGAATAAAGTATTTACTTGAAATATATCTGCATATCTCTTATAATTATTTATTAAAGAACGGTTGACAGAAATTTTGAGGCCCTTGTCTCCGGCTTTTGATTGTGAAAGGACACACTTTTGATGAATAAATTTTTGGAAAAGGCTGCCGCCTTTTTGCGGGAGACCGACAAGCTCCTTCTTTTCTTATGTATCGCGGCTTCCACATACGGCTGCGTCATCGTCTACTCCGCCACGCGGATCAACGGCGGCTACCGGCAGATTCTGATGCAGGGAGGCTGCATGATCGCCGGCGTAGTGGCCGCGCTGGTTATTTCGGCCGTCGATTACCGAAAGATTGTCAAATTCTGGCCACTGATCGCCGGCGTTTCGGTACTGCTGGTTGTGCTGACCTTCTTCATCGGCTATGCGCCCTCCGGCACGGATGATAAGGCATGGCTGTCCTTCGGCGCGTTTTCCTTTCAGCCGGCCGAGCTGCTGAAAATCGCCTTCGCCATCACCTTTCCCCTGCATCTGGTCAAAACGAAGGATGTCAACAAGCCCCTCTCCCTCCTCCTGCTGATATTGCACGGCGCCTTTCCCGTTCTGCTGATTCATTTTCAGGGAGATGACGGCACCGCCATCATTTTTGCCGTGATGTTTGTCGCCATGCTCTTCGCCGCCGGGCTGAAGGTGCGCTACATCGCCATAGGTGCCGGCGCGGTGGCCGCCATGCTTCCGGTCGCCTGGTTCTTCGTCCTGAATGAGGCGCAGCGCGACCGCTTTATCTCTCTGCTGAATCCGGAGGACGACCTCCTCGGCAGCGGGTGGCAGCAGTGGAGAGGTCGAATCGCGCTGGCCAACGGCGGTATTTTCGGCCAGGGCTACCTGCACGGCCCCAATGTGCAGAGCGGCACCATCCCCGAGGGGTACAACGACTTTATTTTTGCGAGTCTGGGGGAGGAATTCGGCCTGATCGGCTGCGTCGTCGCCATGCTGCTGCTGGCCGGCATCTGCTTTAAAATCCTTTCGGACAGCCGCAAAACCAAGGATAAGCTCGGCTCTCTGCTCTGCATCGGGCTGTTTGCCATGTTCGCCTCCAACATGCTGGTCAACATCGGCATGGTGCTCTCCCTCCTCCCCGTCGTCGGCGTCACCCTGCCCTTTTTCAGCGCCGGCGGCACCAATCTCGCCTGCCTGTTTCTGGGAATCGGCCTGGTGCTCAGCGTTTACCGCCATCGGGAGGCCGACAGCCTCTATATACGATAACACGATAAAGCGCTTTGCGCCTGCTTCCAAAATTCGCGCAGGCGCGAAAGCTTTTTTAAAACTGCTTTATAAAAAAAGCGGTCATCGGATTTCTTTTGAAAATGCCGATGGCCGCTTTTATATTGCAGGAGGCCGGGCGCGCCGCCCCTCTCTTTACAAGGGCGCGGCCGCAAAGCCTTACCGCGCCGCAGCCGTCAGTGCGCCGCGCCTTCTCTCTGCGATCTAACCTCTTCCGCCCGTTTTCTGAAAATCCGCGGGAAGGAGGTGAAAATCACCACGGACGTAATCACTCCCGCGGCAAAGTCGGCGATCCCCTCGGACAAATACACGCCCTTAAAGCCCAGGAGATTTGTCAGCACAAAGCAAAGCGGAATCAAAATGACCACCTTTCTGGTCACAGCAAGAAGCAGCGCCGACTTCGCCTGCCCGAGCGCGACATTCACATTCTGAAGGGTCATCTGCACAAAAAACATAATCGAGCCCATCAAAAACAGAGGGCAGTATTGCTTCACAATCGCGGTAACCGCCTCACTCGCGGAGAAGAGGTGCGCATACATCTCCGGCACGGCGAGGGAAAACGACCAGATGGCAAGGCAGAAAGCAAAAGCGATCAGGGTGACATATCTGATCCCCTTTTTCAGCCTTGCCCCATCGCCCTTCCCGTAATTATAGCTTACAAAAGGCTGCACCCCGTTTCCAAGCCCGTTCAGCGGCAGAGAAATCAGCTGCAGCGCGCTCAGCATCACGGTAAGCGCCGCCGTATAGTCCCGGTTTCCCCCGGTCGCGCGGTTCAGATTGATATGGAACACCACCTGAATCGCACACTCCGTAATGGTCATGACAAAAGGGGTAAAGCCAAGGGAAAGAATGCTCGTAATTCTGGCGAGGCAGGGGCGCATTTCCCAGACCTTGAAGCGAAAGAGGCTTCTGCGTGTAAAGAAGAAACAGCCGACGCATATGCAGGAGCAGACCTGCGAAAGCACCGTCGCGAGGCTGGAGCCCTGCACCCCCATTCCGAGCGTAAAAATAAAGATCGGATCCAGCACAATATTCATAACCGCGCCAAGCAGAACCGAGCTCATGGCCATAAGGGAGTAGCCCTGGGTCAGAATGAACGGATTCAGCCCCTGCGCCAGCATGACAAAAATCGTGCCGCAGGCGTAAATTTTAAGGTAGGAGACAGCCAGCTCCACCGCACTGGGCGGGCAGCCGAAAAGGACAACAATCTCCCTTGCAAAGGCGAAGGTGACGCCGCCGATCAGAATGCCGATCAGCACAAGCAGAGAAACCGCAGTGTTAAAAATACCGTTTGCCTCCCGCATATTTCCCTGCCCCATCTGGATACCGGCTCTCGGCGCGCCGCCAAGGCCGACAAGGTTTGCAAAGGCCTGTATAATCAATGTGATCGGAAGCACAATCCCCAGCGCCGCCAGCGCGTCCATCCCCGAATTTTCAATTCTCGCCACATACATCCTGTCCACAATGTTGTACAGAAAGGTGATCAGCTGCGCAATCACCGCAGGTATGGAAAGCCGGACAATCAAAGGAAAAATGCTTCCGCTGCCCAGCTGCTCGGTAATAGCCGATTTTGTTTTTCGTATATGCTTCATGCTTCTTGCGTTCTCCACCATTCCTGCTTTCGACCCGTCTTACAGGGTCCGTCCTGCCGATTATAGCACAGATAAACTCCCCTTTCAACAAAAGCGGCGGCGGAAAGTGCTCCGTCTCATAGGAAAACAAAGTGACCTCCCAAGGGCACTACCGGTACGGAACAAAAATAACCGCAAGTCATCGTTTTGATGGCTTTGCGGTTATTTCCTCGTCTAAAGACACCAAAGAAGCCATATTCCGACCGGATAACCGGACAACCGGCCAATCGGAATATGGCTTCCTTTTTCTGCCGCCCTCACGGCTCCCATCAGGGAGGGCGGCGGCGCCCGCCTGTCATTTTGCCGGGAGAGGCGTGCGGCTTTTCTTCCCGCAGACGGAGGCGGCGGGCTATATCTGCTCCAAATCGCGGTAATCCTCCAGCGCGGGGCTTTTGTCCCCGACGTACCAGTAATCGCAGTAGTCGCCGCCGAACGCCTCGGTCTGCGTGCGGATGAGCCGCGCGTGCATGCTTTCGGCGAGGTAGTGGTCGGTTTTGCAAAGATAGGGCAAAAGCGCCTCATACCCATACGCCCTGGCGTGTTTGGCGATGGGGCAGCCAACAAGATGGAAGCAGAAGCCCTCCGTCCGGCGGTCGGGATTGATCTCCGCCTTCCGGCTGTCCATCCACTCGCCGCGCGCCTGGTGCTTCTTTTGCATGCGGTTGAATTTTATATAGGTTTTTTCAAACAGCCTGTAGGGGTAGGGCCAGTCGCTTTTGTTTCCGTCCACAAGCCTCCCCAAAAATTTCAGCCGGTCGACCGCCCGGCGCTTGATCTTCAGCAGCGCCTCGCCATCCAGCCGGTGGGCGCTGGCCTCATAAAAAGACAGGATCACAAACCAGTCCAGCATATTCTTTGCCATCATGTTTTTTCCAAGATCGGGCATATCCCGCATGAATGCAAGGTAATATTCCTCGGCCTTTTTGAAAATCCGCTCCGCCTCCTCAGGGTAAAGCTCCCGGCAGTACGCCTCATACGGCTTTGCATATTTCGATTTTGCATAGGCTCTTTTCAAAAAGCACACCCACTCTTTTTAAAAAAAATTGGAACAGCCATACCGGCCGCCGGGCGCAGCACCCCGTCCGAAAAGGCTATCGCGTCTGCTTTGAGCCGTCGCTTCCGCCCGCAGAAATCCGCAGGCAGAAGTCGCAGCAGTCATCGCCGCGCCCCAGCGTCTTTGTCCTGCGCCAGCAGAGCCTGGGGTGCAGACCGTCGTAGGTAATGTCGTCGCTGTCGCAGAAGCTTGGACACAGCTCCGGACATCCGTAGTGCACACAGGCGTCGTGATAAGGACATCTCGTCATGTCGATGCGCCAGACGCCGCCGGTCGTCTGAATCTCCCGCGCGGCAAAGCCCGCCGTTTTTCCGAACAGCTTCGGCGTCTGGCGGGAGAATATCCCCGGCACCCTGCGATAGAGTCCCGGAATCCGCATCAGCCGAAGGAAAATTCTTTTCAGCCGCCACGCCCGACGCTCTACATAGCCGTGGACGGTTTGCAGTGCCTCCTCCTTCGGCAGGACGGTCTGCAGCGTTTCATAGGCGGCGATCCCCGGCAGAATCTGCCCCTCCAGATGCCGCTGTTTTTCTTTGGTTGCTCCGGCGTTTTCGCGGCGCAGCTCCTGCAGCCTTTTTGTAAAGGCCGCGGTCAGCTCCGCCTCTTGCGCAAAAAACCGCTCGTGCACCGTTTCCCGAAATGCCGAGGTCAGGTAGCTTTCCTTCATAACGCTTTCCCACTTTCTTTTTAAAAAAGGCTTAACGCACCCTGCGCTTTTCATATCCGCCGTCGCCCCCGACCGAACTCTCCCCCGTCCCAATATCGGAGGCCTCTCCCACTCTACCGCTTTTCCAAAACGATGATCTTGTTGGAAATATTCCGCACAGCCGGCAGCTTGTCCAGAAGCTTATAAATCGGAACAAATGCCGCCATCCCCTCGGTCAGGCTGTGCGATTCCACAAGCCGAAAGGCCGGCAGCAGCCCGGCCAGCTGCTCGCCGTTTTTTACTCCCCATGTGAATTTGGCGTGGCTGCCCTCGATGGATTTTTCCTTGAACCGCTTCACAACCAGAGGGTTCATCGTCTCGACAAACACGGTCGCTTTTCCAAACCGCCCCGCGATCACGGCGAAAATGCGCTGCACCTCTTTTTCCGACAGATACATGGTCAGCCCCTCGATGATAATCAGAGCCGGGGCGTCCGATTCCCGGATTTCGCCGCCCCAATCCTCCATGGCGGACATGGCAATCTGCGAAATCTCACCCTCCTCCGGCAGGAGCTTTTGCCGAACAGCAATGCTCTCCGGCAGGTCGAGGTTGTACCAGTGGGCGTACCCGTCCATCCGATAGCACCGGGTGTCCAGGCCGCAGGCGATGTTGACGACAACCGCGCCGGCGTGTTCCGCCAGCCAGGCCTTCACAAGCCGATCCAGCAGGATGGTGCGGGCGATCACGCCGCTGTGCATGGCCGCGTCCTTCTCCGCAAGGGAGAAGTCATACTCCAGCCTGCTGATGAGCTCCTCTGCCTTCCGGTCGCGGATCACGCCGCGCCCCCCGCTCTCCTTCGCCCGGGCATAGACGGTTTGCAGCATAGTCTCCGGCACGCCGGAGAGTGTAATTTTTTCATTCATATTCAGGTATTTCTCCTTTCCGACAATCCTCCCGGCCGCCCGCGACCAAGCCGAGTGTCCGCAGCCAAGCCGACTCGCCGCGATGCCAAAGGGCGCGCCAACGCAACCAAACTGAGCGCCGCGGCCAAGCCGGCCGCCCGCAACCAAGCCGAGCGTCCGCGGCCGAACCGAGCGCCGCAGCCGAACCGAGTGTCCGCGCAGCCTTCGCCGTGCAAAACAGAGAGGGCGGCTGCCCCCGCCCGCGCCCGATCCGCCAATGCGGCCTGTTATACGCCGCCTTGTGGTTAGAGGCTGCTAACTCGCCAGCCTTTGAAAAGCCGCATTTCTGCGGCTCTTTGCTTAATTGAATAACGCCAATAACGCCTTACAAAACTTACAAAAAAGTGCTCCGCAGCATTTCCGGCAGCTGCAAGCAGCGCGCCTTTCGCAGCGGCGTTTGGCGAAGCGGCCGGGTTTTCCCCTTTGCGAAAGGCCGCCTCTCCAATATGACCAAAGTGGTTCATCCGGTCATATTGTAGCACGAACCGCCCCGTTTTTCAATAGGCGGCCGATCTGTCCCGGTTATTTTCTTGTAGTACTGCAATACATCTTGGACAATCGGAGAAAAAGGTATGAGAGAAATGAAATATGCTGTTGGCCATGGCAGCATAATCGTAATTCTCGTCCGGAAAGCACATTTTCGCAGCCTCTTCGGGCGCGCAGCGGAGAAGCGTATACACCCACTCCCTGCCGTTTTACGACGGAATAAGGCGTCCGAACATCTCAAACGGCTCATTTGGAATGTTGATATCCATTTTATGCTGTGCGTCAATCCGTTTGATCTCGATCATTCCATCACCTTCATTTTAGTGTATCCGCTTTTTTCTGCGCGGATATTTTGGGTGCTGCCGCACGCAGCGCAGGTAAACACAAAGCACTTTCAAGTATCTGCGTTTTCGCTTCTTTTCGTCGCAGTGCGGCATAAACTCGGCAAGCCATGTTCCCGCCATCAAGTTACCTGTCGCCAATTTTCCGCCGCATTGCTGCAGGCTGTTACCTATTTTCCTGCCTTCATAGACTTTCTCTTATCATGCCATCGGCTAACAAGGGCAAAAATCGCTCGAACATCCATCACCGGTAGGTATTTTGCAGTTTTGCCGGAGAGGTATGTGTCCAGACAAGAAAATCCCCGCAGAGAATACTTGCCGTGTTGTCAAGGGACCCTGACGCAGTATAGGCGCATTTCTGCCCGACAAGGCCGTGCCTGCCCTTGTCAATCGATGGTAAAAGTTGCAGTTACACCTTTTCTTTTCTGAAAGTAACAACAAACGCACCTTTTATCTGTGTGGATGTTGCCATATAATTGTACGTTACAAGTTTTCAGATGTACAAAACACCCTCGCTTGAAAAAATCCTGTATCTCGCCAATGA
>UQRS01000093.1 GCA_900543525.1 uncultured Oscillospiraceae bacterium | reverse complement strand
GAGGGGTGAGAGTCCCATGATACCGATTGACCATTGGTAGTCCGCAGCATTCCCGATTCGGCAGGGGCGCGAGCTGCAAATATGCCGGAAGGATAAACAATATGAAAACGCCCGAAAGGGCTTTATCATCAAAAACTATGGGCAGCAGTCTACTCAAAAAGGACTGCTGCCTATCCTTTTGCTGATAAGGCAAAATCAAATCTTGTGGAGGTGAGACGGGTGAATACCGCATCAACCATTTCTCAGCGCGATGCCTACAAGCTCATGCTGAAAGACTATCCCGATGTGATGAGCATTGAGCAGATGTGCGAAATACTCAGCATCAGCACAAAGACCGGCTACCGCATCCTGCGGGAAGGCAAAATCTGCTGCCTCAAAGTTGGCAGAGCCTATCGTATTCCGAAGGCTCATCTTTTCACGTTTCTCTGCATCGGTTGCGGAGAAGCAGTCACGGCGTAATGCTTGGACTCAATTTGTTTACAAAAAATGTTTGGCAGAGGTCCTCCAATTCGAACCCGGTTCTGGTATAATAGAAGCACGGTATCAGGTAGGTGTCTCTGCTACAACGAAGGGGGCTAATTATGGTAGCAGAGACACCTCCGCGAAAAAAGCGGATATTACTACGCCGTGTTGAACTACACCGATTCTCTCGGAAAAAGAAAGACCAAGTGGATTTCCACCGGGCTTACTGTGAAGGGAAACAAAAAACGCGCCGAAGCGATCCTGATGGACGCACGACGCAATTTCAATCCCGAAGAGCCGAAGGTCATGAACGGAGACATTCTGTTCGCGGACTATATGGAAAAGTGGCTCGACATCATCAAAAGCTCGGTTGCAGTCCCGACATTCGCTTCATACTCGACTACGGTTAAGAAGATTGTAGCACCGTACTTCCGCGAAAAGGAAGTGACGCTCAAGAACCTGACCGCAAAAGACATTCAGGAGTTTTACCTGAGTGAGCTTGAGCGTGTCAGCCCGTCCTCGGTCATTCATTATCACGCCAACATTCACAAGGCTCTCAAGTATGCCGTGAGGATCGACCTGATTGATGTAAACCCGGCGGATAAGGTTGAGCGTCCGAAAAAAGACCGCTACGTCGGCAGCTTCTATGATGCCGATGAGGTCAACGCTCTTTTCGAGGCTGCAAAGGGAAGCAAACTTGAGCTTCCGATTCTGTTCGGTGCGTTCTACGGTCTACGCCGGAGCGAAGCAATCGGTCTGAAATGGGATGCCATCGACTTTGACCAGAACACCATCACCATTCGTCATACGGTTACTTCCTGTGATCTCGACGGCAAGCGAGTTCTGGTTGCGGCTGATGCAATGCTCAATGGCTTGGGCTTTGCACAGAACTGAAAAAGAAAAGCCAGCAGCCGGAAAAACCGACTACTGGCGTGATTTCTGGCGGAGACGGTGGGATTCGAACCCACGGAACCTTGCGGTTCAACTGATTTCGAGTCAGTCCCGTTATGACCACTTCGATACGTCTCCATATTCCGTTGGCGAACGCATGGAAGGGAAAATCCCTTCCGCAGTGCGCAGGGTATATTATAAAGGTTTCTAAAGTCGGTGTCAAGTAAAAAATACAGAAAAGAAAATGTGCCCTTTACTGTTTTGAAAAAAACGCGTATAATATCTACAGATTATTAAACGGCGGGGAGGCGTTAAGCGTATCCCTCTGCCGGCGGATGTGTCATAAGGAAGGAGAAAATCACAATGCTGCAAACGGGAATAATCGGTACGGCCGAGGTGGAGGTAAAGGCGGAAAACACCGCACGCGTTATGAAAAGCGGGGAGCTGGAGGTTTTTGCCACACCGGCCATGGTCGCTTTGGCGGAGGAGGCGGCCAGCCGCAGCGTCGCCTCTTACTTGAATCCGGGGGAGACGACGGTTGGAACGCTGGTGAATCTGGAGCATCTGGCCGCTACGCCGGTCGGAATGACCGTCACGGCCGAGAGTCGGCTGATTGAAGTGGACGGCCGCCGCCTGGTGTTTGAGATTCATGTCCGTGACCAGCAGGGGGAGGTCGGCCGCGGCCGGCACGAGCGCTTTGTTGTAACCGGCGACCGCTTCCTGCAAAAGGCGGCGGCCAGAAAGTCCGCCCGGTAGGCGAGCGCGGCGGAGCGGGCGGAGAGGATGACGGAGGCGTTGCCTCCGGCCGCTTTTTTCGCATCCGGGAGGGGCTTTTAGCGCCTCCCTTCAAAAAACAGGAAAGGAACGGATATGATTCGTACAGAGGATAAACAACATATCTATGCACTTTTGCTCGAGAAATTTAAGCCGGAGACCAAAATCCCATTGGCCAGCGTCAGTCTTTGGCTGACCAGAAACGGCCTTACCAGCCGGAAGTACGGCTATGCGAGGATGAAGCCCCTGCTGCTGGATCTGGGTGAGTTCGTGACCCTGGTGGAGACGCCGAACGGCGCCGCGCCCCCGAAGCAGGAGGTCATTCTGCACGTCTGGGACAAACGGCAGGCGGCCGCCCCGGCGTCGGAGAAGGATATCACCCACGCCTTTGCGGAGCAGGTCAACATCCCGGCGAAGTCGCTGGCCGGATATGCCGCACTGGCCGGCTGCGGGCGGGAGGCCGCCCTGGCCGAGATTGCCGAGGCTTATCACCGCGCGCAGCAGGATGGCTCTCTGCGGGAGGAGGGGTCGGCGCGCAGCTTTTTTGCGCCCCACGCACAAATCCTTTTGCAGGAGAATTTGTACAAGGACACCGACGGAAAGGCGTGGCATCTGGTTCTGCGGCCGCAGAGTGAGCTGCAGCCGGAGGAGCCGGCGCCTGCCGCCTCCTTGCCGGACGGCGCCCCGGGGGAGGCTTTGCGGCGGGAGATTTATCTTTCTCTCTGCGCCGCCTTCCCCACGGGGGAAAAGCTGCATATGGCCCGGGTCAGTCAGGTGCTGAACGAGTCGGGGCATACCAAGGAGCGGTACGGCTTCTCTAAAATGAAGGAGCTGTTGAAAACGCTGACCGATTTTCTGACGCTGGAGGATGTGATGATCAGCGGCGTGCCGCAGACGCTGGTTACCATCCGGCCGATGCCGCCCTGGGACATGCAGAAGCCGGAACAGAAAAAAACGGCGGACGCGGCCGGCGCCGCACTCCCGCTGCCGGAGGAGCTGGATGAGACGGTCACGCTGCTGCCTCAGGCGCTGGCACGGCTGAATCAGGAGCTGACCGGGGTGGAGGCGCAGCCCTCCCGGGAGGTTCTGGACGACCTGCGGGAGAGCTATCGGATCGCCCGGCGGACGGGGGAATTCCGTCGCCGCGGGGATGCGTACATCTTCTCGCTCAACCGGACCAGCCAGAGCGGAGACGCGATGATCGCTTCCATCCGGGAGTCGGACTATGGCGACAACATCTGGTGCCTGAATTTCGCGGGGATTGACCGGAACACCCGAACCAATCCCGCAAAAATGCTGGAGCAGTTTGCCTTTCTCGGCCCGTGGCAGAGCTTTTTGGAGGAGCTGGCCACAAAGGCGCTTCCGGAAAAATGGGATTTTGAAAACGGGCGGCGCGGCAGCTATTTTATTTTGCAGAAATACATCCAGTATACCTTTTACCGCCTGCAGCTGGAGGACAAGGTCTGCATTTCGGAGGATAAAACCTTCGCCGCCTTCAACACCGGGCTGGTCACGCCGTATTACGACGACCTCTACGCCTGCTTTGAGGCGCAGATCAATGCTGAGCAGCAGAACACCGGCTGGCGTTTTGTAGAGTTCTGCACCGCTGCCGGCCGCGGCGTCGGCAAGCGGCTGGTGGACTGCTTTAATCCGCTGCCTCAGCCGGCCTCCTACTTCGAGCGCAGGGAGGATCTGCTCTTCGATCTGGAGAAGGAGCTGCACACCGATTACACCCACATTTTGCTGGACAACATTTCCCGGCTGCCGTTGGATTTCGTGCGGGAGGAGTGCCGCGGCGCGCAGGAGGCGCAGAAGCTGATCAACCGAATTGCGGCGACCTCCGACTGGAAGGAGCGGCGGCGGCGCTATGCCGAGCTGAGCGCTCTGATTGCGTCGGTGCCCCGCCTCTTCAACCGGATGCGCAACCGGCTGGAGGACGCGGTCGAGCTGGCCAGAAAGCAGGTGCGCTGGAATTTTAAAACGGCCATCCCCTGCTATTTCCCGACCCGGAATGTGATGAGCCTGATGCTGCCGCTCGCATTGCAGAACGACAACCGGCCGGACGCGGCGCTGGTGGTCGAGCTGACCCACTCGGGCAATTATCAGGGGCAGACGATTCTGAATTTGCAGCAGGCTTATCTCGACGGGCGGCTGCTCTGCCGACCCAACAGCGAGTGGCTCGATTCCCGGGAGATTCCGGGGGACGAGGCCGAGCTGGACGAGGACTGAAAAACAGCGTTTTCGAAGGAGAAAATCGCATTTTTAAAAAAACAGGCATGACTTTGAAAAAAAGCCATGCCTGTTTTTTTATAAAACCTTGGAGAGGGTCAGCGCGCCGGCGTGACCTGCCAGATGTTTTTGGCATAGTCGGCAATGGCGCGGTCGGCGGCGAACCGCCCCGATTTCGCAATGTTGATAAGGGACATGCGGTTCCATTTCTCCTGATCGCGGTAGAGGGCGCTTGCCGTCTGCTGCGCTTTCTGATAATCGGCGAAATCGGCCAGCGCCATGTAGTAGTCGGTGTTCATCATCGACTGGGCGAGGCTGCTAAAATCGTGCCCGCCGATTCCGCGCGAGATAAAGTCGATGGCGCTCTTCAGCTGCGGGTTGTTGGCGTAGTAGCCGGACGGATTGTAGCCGGCCGCGCGAAGCGCCTCCACCTCCTCGGTGCGGAGGCCGAAAATCAGGATGTTTTCATCCCCGACCGCGCGGTGGATTTCAACATTTGCGCCGTCCTCGGTGCCCAGCGTGATGGCGCCGTTCATCATCAGCTTCATGTTTCCGGTGCCCGACGCCTCCGTCCCGGCGAGGGAAATCTGCTCGCTGATCTCGGCCGCCGGCATCATCCGCTCGGCCAGAGTGACGCGGTAATCCTCCATAAACACGACCTTGATCCGGCCGCCGATCTCCTTATCGTTATTGATGAGCTGGCCGAGCTGCCAGATCATCTGGATGATCTGCTTGGCGACCATATAGCCGGGGGCTGCCTTGGCCCCGAAAATATAGGTTTTCGGGGTGAAGTCGGCCTTCGGATTGGCCTTCAGATACAGATATTCCGACAAAATGTTCAGCGCGTTGAGGTGCTGACGCTTGTACTCGTGCAGGCGTTTGACCTGCATGTCGAAGATGGATCCGGGATTGACGCTGATGTTATATTCCTTTTGAATCATGGAGGCCAGCCGCTCCTTGTTGGCGCGCTTGATCTCCCCCAAACGAGAGAGAACCGTGCTGTCCTCGGTAAAGGCGGTCAGCTTTTCCAGCTGGGCGGCATCGGTTGTAAATCCGTCTCCGATCAGCTCGGTAATCAGGGAGGAGAGTGCCGGGTTGGACTGGTTCAGCCAGCGGCGGTGGGCGATGCCGTTGGTGACGTTGGTGAATTTGCCCGGCGTCAGGTTGTAGTAATCGGCGAAAACCGTCTCCTTCAAAATATTGCTGTGCAGCTCGGACACGCCGTTGACGCTGTGGCAGGCGGCTACGCAGAGGTTGGCCATCCGGATGACGCCTCCGCTGATGATGGCCGTCCGCTCGACATAGTCGGCATCGCTGGTCTGCTCCCACACCTGACGGCGGAAGCGGTTGTCAATCTCCCGCACGATCTGATAGATCCGGGGAATACGCTGCTCGAACAGGTTGGTCTGCCAGCACTCAAGCGCCTCCCGCATGACGGTGTGGTTGGTATAGGCGGTCGTCTTGCAGACGATGTCCCATGCCGCATCCCAGTCGTAGCCGCACTCATCCAGGAAATACCGCATCAGTTCGGGAATGGTCAGAGCCGGGTGGGTGTCATTGATATGGATGGCCGCCTTTTCATGCAGATTGTCCAGCGTGCCGTATCTTTCGAGGTGCCGCTGCAGAATATCCTGCACCGACGCAGAGACCAGAAAATACTGCTGCCGCAGGCGGAGAGATTTGCCCTCCATATGATTGTCCTCGGGATAGAGGACCTTGCTGATGACCTCGGCCATGGCGTTGCGCTCGAGCGCCTTAACATAATCACCCTGGTTAAAGAGGTTCATGTTAAAGCCCTCGTCCGCCTTCGCGCTCCAGAGGCGCAGGACATTGACTCCGCGGCCGTCCTTGCCCGCCACCATCAGGTCGTAGGGCACCGCCTTGACCACGGTGGGGTCAATCAGCTCGACGCTGTGATGGGTGTCGTACCAGCTCTCCTTCACATAGCCGTCGAATTTGACCTCCACTTCGTGTGAGGGGTGCGGCTCCAGCCAGACGCTTCCGCCCGGAAGCCAGAAGTCGGGCATCTCGGTCTGATATCCGTCGGCAAGCTTCTGCCGGAAGATGCCGTAATCGTATTTGATGCAGTAGCCCATGGCCGGATACCCGCCGGTCGACAGTCCGTCGAGGAAGCAGGCCGCCAGCCGGCCGAGGCCGCCGTTGCCCAGCCCTGCGTCCGGCTCAAGCTCATACAGATTCTCCAGCTTGACGCCGTATTTGGCCAGCGCCTTGCCGAGATTTTCCTCCAGCCCCAGGTTGTAGAGGGAGTTTTTCAAGGAGCGCCCCATCAAAAACTCCATGCTGAGGTAATAAACCATCTTGCTGGATTTTTTCTCGGCCTCCTCCATAAAGCCCTGGTGCAGGCCGCGCATAATGTCCAGCACGACCATGACGCAGGCCTTGTAAAATATTTCATCGGAGGCCTGCTTCGGCATGGTGCCGAAATTGTGGGAGAGCTTTGCCTCTATTAAAGCACCAAGCTCTTTTATTGTGTATTTTCGCATAATATCCATCCTTTCGAAAAAAGGTTTGAGCGCATTGCAAAGCGGCGCGAGTCTGCGCGCCTGATCGGTACTCCATATTATAATACGATATATCCGGCGGGATTACAATAGCCTATTGCAACGAAAATGCAGGATATATT
>UQRS01000092.1 GCA_900543525.1 uncultured Oscillospiraceae bacterium | reverse complement strand
TTCTAATTTAACCCTGCGGATCATAAGCGTGCTTTTTTAAACGCTTAAAGCACGGATTGCAGATTCTGCATCTGGGTCTGAAACAGAGGCTCCGTGTTCGTAAAGGCGGTGTAGGAATAGAGGATAAATCCGTCGCAGCCGGCCTCCCTTTCCAGCAGCACCTGCCTTTTGAGGATGTCGTCGGCGGTCATCCACTCGGTGCTGCCGGCGTCCTGCGTCCCGATTTTGTAGGTGCCAAGGCCGACATACAGCCTCACCGATTCCAGCCGGGGCAGAGACATCCAGCTTTCAACCAGCCGGTTGTAGGTAAAGCTTGCATAAGGATAGTCAAACCCGAAATAAAGCTGCGGCGCGATGTAGTCAACATACCCCTCGTTCGACATCCAGAGCGGAATATCCGCGTACAGCTCGGTGTAATTCCGATCGCTGTGATTTTTTGAAATGGCGGCTGCCGGGCTGATCCCGAAAAGCTTCCCATAGCTTTTGCAGATGCTGTAGACCCCGGTGACCAGCGCGTTGACGTTGGTTCGCCGCCAGTCGTCAAGCGGCATGGCGCCCTTTCCCGCGCTTTCCAGATAGGCGTTGTAGGCGGCCGCGTCAAACGCCTGATCGGTTGTGGGATAAAAGTAATCGTCAAAATGGATGCCATCGAGCGGATAGTTTTCCGCAATCTCCCGCACGCCGTCCAGAATCAGGCGCTGCACCTCTCCGACGCCGGGGTTGTAGTAGAGGCCGCCGGCCGCCTCAACTGCCCAGCCGTCGTTGGCGCTGTCCTCATCGGTGAGCCAGCGCTTGGCCGGCTGCCGGTCGTCCAGCGCTTCGACCCCGGAATAGCTGCCGGTAATGCGGTAGGGATTCAGCCATCCGTGAAAGGCGAGGCCGCGGGCGTGCGCCTCCTCAATCATGGCGGAGAGCGTGTCGAAGGCCGGCGTGCTGCCATCCTTCCCGGTGAACTGCTTCGCCCAGGGGAAGCGCGCGGAAGGGTAGAAGGCGTCGCTGTTGGCGCGCAGATGGACAAAAACCGCGTTCAGCCCGCCGCCCGCCGCCCGGTCAAACATTTCCCCGATTTTGGCACGGAAATCCGCCTCCGGCAGACAGCCGAAATTCAGCTCATAGCAGGAGATCCATATCCCGCGCAGCTCCGGCGCGGCAGCCGTTTCAGAGGGCGTCCTTTCCTCCGTCGGGGAGGGTGCGACACAGCCGGTCAGGGTCAAAAGCAGGAGAAGCAGCGCGAACAATCGTTTCATGTGAAATACCCTCGAATATTTTTTGTCTGTGCCGGCCGCCGTGCCCTGCCTTTTTGGAGCGGCGCGACCGGAACCGACAAAATTATACAGCACCCTCCCGCCGTTTGCAAGCGGAGGCACGCAAAATCACCGGGCGGGCAGAACCTTCTTAACATCGTACAGGGCGTCCAGCGCCGCCCAGTTTTGCGGCCAGAAGGCGTTGATGGTCCAGTAGCTGACGCCGGCCAGCCCGTACTCGTGCACCAGGCGCAGCTTGGCGTCGGCGCTGACCGCATCCTCGAACCAGACGATGTGCTCTCTGCCCTCGCTGTCGTAATAGGTGAAGAAGGGGGTCATCGCGTCCTCGTCGAACTGGATGACGGCTCCGTACCGCGCGGCCAGCTCGGTTGCCTGGGTGATCGAGAGGTTTCGCGCGCGGTCTCCCCGGTTGAAGGGGAGGGTCCAGTCGTATCCGTATCCCGGCAGACTCATGAGCAACTTGGCGGCCGGAATGCGCGACACGGCGTAGTCCAGCACCTTCCGAACCTCAACATAAGGGGAGACGGCCATCGGCGGCCCCGCGATGTATCCCCATTCATAGGTCATCAGAATGACCCGGTCGGCGATTTCTCCGACGGCGGCATAATCGTGCGCCTCATACAGAAGTCCCTGCTGCGTGTCCGAAAGCTTGGGCGCAAGGCAGACAAGGAGAGGGTAGCCGGCGCTTTGCAGCGCGCTTTTTAAGCGGCGGAGGAATTGGATATAATTCTCCCGCTGTGCGGGTGGGATGTATTCAAAGTCGACGTTGACCCCGTAATAGCGCTTGGTGCGCAGCGCCTCCAACACATTCGCAATCAGCCGGTCGACCGCGGCCTGACTGGACAGAAGGGCGGCGACCGTGTCGGAGGTGAAGCCGCTCCCTTCCTCCAGGTTGGTCAGAACCATCAGCGGCGCCACGTTGTTGCTCCGTGCAGCCGAGATGATCCGCTCCTCTCCGCCGGGCGGTACCAGCCCGCCGGAGGCTGTGATGTTTGTGCTGAAAATGCTGGCATAGGTCAGCCGGGGGAGGGTACGGTTCAGTGTCTCTGAGGTGATGTCGGAATAGAGAAATCCGTTGACCTCGATTGTGCCGAGCTTTTCGGTGCCCCCGGGAATCTGTATGACCTGCCCGGGATAGATGGTGTAGGGCGGCTGAAGATCGGGGTTCGCGGCGATCAGCTCGTCAAGCGTGATGCCATGATGCCTTGCGATGGTGTAGAGCGACTGCCCGCTTCTGACGATGTGGACATTGCTTTGAAAAGGGATAATAATGGTCTGGCCTACGGCGATTTGATCCGGATTCCGAAGGCCGTTTGCATCAATGACGTCGCGCAGCGGAATATCGTAATTCTGCGCGATCTGATACAGGGTTTCTCCGGGTTTGACGATGTGAATGGTCAAGCGTTCGTCCTCCTTCGATTCACCGGCAAAGATCGGCGCCGCGGGAAAACGCCCGTCCCGCCTTTTGCCGGAGTTCATGCTGGTTTACCCTATCTATATGCGGCGAAGAAAAGAAAATTGCCTGCATTCTGCGCGGCGGGGCGGCAGAAGTGCGAAGGGACAGCTCTCGGCGGCGGGGGCAAAAACTTTTCCGGCTTTTTAAGGATGCAGAACTAATTTTTTCTTTTTGGACATATACTTTATCAAAATGCAAATCCGGCAAAGCGGGAGAACCGGCGTTTTGCCGCCGATTGTGAAAGGGTGTAGCACGATGAAAAAACGTCTGAAATCTGCGGCAGCCGTTCTGCTGGCTGTTTGTATGACGGTCGGCCTTGCCGTTACTGCAAGGGCGGACGATGTGGCCGGCACAGCGGCGGAGACGCCCGGCGTCGCGACGGAATACGCCGGGGAGGATCCGTACGAGCCGCTGGATGAATCGGTGCCGGCGCTGGCCTCCGGCATGAGCGAGGTCGCCGCCCGCGCTGCCGTGTTGATGGAGGTTTCGACCGGCCGGCTGCTGTTTGAGCAAAATCCGGATGAGCGGCTGGCGCCGGCCTCCATCACCAAGATCATGTCGCTTCTGCTGGTGATGGAGGCGCTGGACAAGGGAAGCTTCACGCTGGATACGCAGGTTTCGGCCAGTGAGTACGCCTGCTCTATGGGCGGGTCGCAGATCTGGCTCGAGCCGGGGGAGACCATGACGGTTAATGAGCTGCTGAAAGCGGCGTTTATCGCCTCGGCCAACGACGCGACAGTTGCGTTGGCCGAGCTGGTCGCCGGCACGGAGGAGGCCTTCGTCGCCAAGATGAACACCCGCGCCATTGAGCTTGGGATGCACAACACCACCTTTGTCAACGCGACCGGCCTCGACGCCGAGGGGCATTTGACCACGGCGAGAGATGTGGCTATCATGTCGGCCGAGCTGCTGCGGCACGATCTGGTGAAAAATTATTCGACCGTCTGGATGGACAGTCTGCGCGGCGGCCAGTCGGAGCTGGTCAACACCAACAAGCTGATCCGGTTTTATGAAGGGGCGACCGGCCTCAAAACCGGGACGACCAGCACGGCGCAGCACTGTCTGAGCGCCTCGGCGGCGCGGAACGGCATGGAGCTGGTGGCCGTCGTCATGGGGGCGGAGAACAGCAAGGATCGTTTTAATTCGGCGCGGCAGCTGCTCGACTACGGCTTTGCAAGCTACGCGCGGGTGGAGGTCTCTCCGGACGAGGCGCTGCTGCAAAACATTCGGGTGACCGGCGGCCGGGCCGAAAGCGTGCCGATCTCCTTCGGTGCGCCGCTGTCCCTTCTGGTCCCCAAAGGAAGAGAAGGGGAGATCGTGCAGAACTGCTCTGTTGAAGAGATTGTGGAAGCCCCGGTTGAGGCCGGCCAGAAGCTGGGGGAGATTATCTTCACACTCGACGGAGAGGAGCTTGGACGGATTCTGCTGACGGCAGAGCAGGGAGTGGAAAAAATGTCGTTTTTTGCCGCCCTCAGCCGCCTTTTGCAAAGCCTTTTCGCACTTTAAACAAAAGTATTCTGGCATATTTAACGAAACTGTAAATATTTAGATAAGTTTTACAATTCCCCTTGAAAAAGTAAGGCCAATATTGTAATATATAATCAAAGCAAAGCAGATACTTTGTTTTCAGTTTTTATCTTTTGGAGGGCGGCTCATGTCTGTTCAGTTTACTTCGGCATTTGCATCCGGCTTTCTGCGGGAAAACGACCTCAAAGGGCTTGCACCGCAGGTAAAGGCCGCACACGAAACATTGCATAACGGCTCCGGTCTCGGGAACGATTTTCTCGGCTGGCTGGATTTGCCGGTGGATTACGACAAGGCGGAATTTGCCCGCATTCAGAAAGCGGCGGAGAAGATCAAAGCCGACACCGACATCCTGATTGTGATCGGCATCGGCGGTTCCTACCTTGGGGCGCGCGCCGCGATCGAGTTTTTGCATTCTCCGCTTTATAACGCGAAGAAGAAGGAGACGCCCGACATCTATTTTGCCGGCAACAGCATCAGCGGGCAGGCGCTGTCCGACCTGCTGGAGCTGTGCGAGGGCAAGCGGGTGTCGGTCAACATTATTTCCAAATCCGGCACCACGACCGAGCCGGCCATTGCCTTCCGCGTTTTCCGCGAGCTGCTCATCTCCCGCTATGGGGAGGAGGAGGCTGCCCGCCGCATCTACTGCACGACGGATAAGGCGCGCGGCACGCTGAAGCAGCTGGCCGACCGCGAAGGGTACGAGTGCTTTGTGATTCCCGACGATGTGGGCGGGCGCTTCTCGGTTCTGACGGCCGTTGGACTTTTGCCGATCGCCGTATCGGGCGCGGACATCGAAGCCCTGATGCAGGGCGCCGCCGCCGCGAGAGAGGCCTACAGCAATCCCGAGCTTTCGAAAAACGACTGCTACACCTATGCCGCGCTGCGCAACGCTTTTTACCGCAGCGGCAAGGCAGTGGAGCTGCTGGTCTCCTATGAGCCGCGGTTCCAGATGATGGCCGAATGGTTCAAGCAGCTTTTTGGTGAGAGCGAGGGCAAGGATGGCAAGGGTCTCTTCCCGGCCTCTGTGATTTTCTCGACCGATCTGCACTCCATGGGGCAGTATATTCAGGATGGCCGACGCATGCTGTTTGAAACGGTTGTCACCATTGCCGACGGCGGCAGTGACGTCACCATCCAGGCCGAGAAGGAGGACGGCGACGGCCTCAACTTCCTGGCTGGCAAGCCGATGTCCTATATCAATCAGAAGGCGTTTGAGGGGACGGTGCTTGCGCATACCGACGGCGGCGTGCCGAACCTTGTGATTTCGCTGGACCGGGCGGATGAATATCACCTGGGATGGCTGATCTATTTCTTTGAGAAGGCCTGTGCGATTTCGGGCTATTTGCTGGGGGTTAACCCCTTTGACCAGCCGGGCGTCGAGAGCTATAAGAAAAATATGTTCGCTCTTCTCGGCAAACCGGGATACGAGTCGGCCAAGGCTGCACTGGAGGCCAGACTCGGCAAATGATCCAGATACCGGCGTCGGGTTCTTCTTTGAGCCGGCCGGATTAAAAGAATAGGAGCTGATACAAATGATTCAACTGATTATTGGAAACCGCGGCTCGGGAAAAACCAAAAAGCTGATTGAGACGGTCAACGCCGCTGTGGAGAAGTCGAACGGCAACGTCGTCTGCGTCGAGCAGGGTCCGGCTCTCAAGTTTGATCTGACACATAAGGTGCGTCTGGTTGACACGATGGTCTACGGCATCGCGGGATACGATGCGTTTTACGGTCTGCTGGCCGGTATCTGCGCAGGAAACTATGATGTAACCGACATTCTGGTGGACGCCACACTGCGTATCGGCGGCCGTGACTATGGCGCGCTGGCCGGCTTCTTAAAGCGGGTGGCGAAGCTTTCGGCTGAATCGGACACCAGATTTGTGTTCACCGTCTCCTGCGATGAGGCCGACCTTCCGGACGAAGTCTTTGCGGTTGCTGAGAAATTCTGATTTTTCCCTGTAACGCGGCAATAAAACCGCTGTGAACTGTTTTTTCTGCCCGCGAAGGCTTTGGTTTTCGCGGGCAGATTTTCTCTTGCTCTGTTTGAAAAAAAGGCAGAAAACCGGCCTTTGCAATGTTTTTGAAAATTCCTCTTGACAAAGCAGGGTATGGAAGATATAATAATCGGTGTGACAATTGGAGTGAGCTTATGATATTGGATTTAAAGCCTCTCTTCCTTGGGGAGGAGGCTGCCCTTTCCATCGACTGTTCGTTTGATTTTTCCGACGCGGTTTTCAGCGGGGAAAAGCCTTTCAAAAAGCCGGTGACGGTGCGGGGCAGCATCTTTGCCCGGGCGGAGGTTGTCACGGTCTCCCTTAACGCTACGGCGGTGTACGACGGCTGTTGTGACCGCTGCGGCCGCGAGATGGAGGAAATCTGTCCGGTGCAGATTGAACGGGTTGCGGTTGTTGCCGCTCAGTCGGAGGAGAATGACGATCTCCTCGTTTTGCCGGACATGCAGCTCGATCTGGAGGAACTGGTTTTCAGCGAGCTGGTTCTCAGTTTGCCCATGAAGCATTTGTGCAGGGAAGATTGCCTCGGCGTCTGTCCGACCTGCGGCGCGAACCTCAATGACGGGGCTTGCGGCTGTAAGCAGGATACGGTTGATCCGCGGCTGGCCGCCTTGCAGGAGCTTTTAAATGAATAAATGAAGGAATTTATATAAGGAGGTGCCCTGCAATGGCAGTACCGAAGAGAAAGACATCGAAAGCAAGACGCGACAAGCGGCGTTCCAACGTGTGGAAGCTCAGCGCTCCCGCTCTGGTAAAATGCGACCGCTGCGGCGAGTATAAGCGTCCCCACCGTGTTTGCGCGGCGTGCGGATATTACAACGGCCGTGAGGTTATCAAAAAGGAAGCCTAAAGCTTTTTTGATTTCAGACGTTTGCGAATGATGATAGAGGAGGATGCTGTCCTCCTCTA
>UQRS01000091.1 GCA_900543525.1 uncultured Oscillospiraceae bacterium | reverse complement strand
CAGTTTTTCGGCATTTTGTTCCATTTATTATACGTCAAAATTTTTAGATTTACAATATGCATTTATATATTTGCACGATTATAAGCTTTATTTACAATAAAATTTCGCTACTTATACAATTGAATTGTATATAGCAGTTTAATAAAATAGATTTAATAAAAGAAATCGAATTGCAAAGGAAAATGTGGGCTATTCTGACAAAAAACTGCGCTGATCGGTGAACCCCAAAACGGTTGTATGGAGAGGTGCTCTACATGAAAAAAATGATTGCTGTTCTTTTGGCTTTGGCTGTTTTCTGCAGCCTGCTTCCGACCTGGTCGGCCGGCCTCCCGGCGAAGGCGGCGGCGCGCTTCCCGCTCTTTGCGGAAGGGAAGGCGGCGGATTTATACGTCTCGGCCGCGGATTATCCGCAGATTGTGCGTGCCGCGGGCGATTTGCAAAAGGATGTCGAGCGGGTCACCGCCGCTTTGCCGGAGGTGAAGACCGACACCTCTGCCCTCGGCCAGTATGCGGTAATCATCGGCTCGGTGGAGAAGAGTCCGGTCATCGCACAGCTGATGGAGCAGGGCCTTCTGGATGAGGCGAAAGCACTCTCCGGCAAATTTGAGGCTTTTGTCATCAAGATGGTCGAGAATCCGCTTCCCGGGGTCAAAAGTGCGCTGGTCATCGCCGGAAGCGACAAGCGCGGCACGGTTTACGGCATTTACGATGTCTCCGAGCAGATCGGCGTTTCGCCCTATTACTGGTGGGCGGACGTAACGCCAAAGCAGCAGAGCGAGCTTTTGCTGGACGGCGGGGTAAAAACGGAAGGGGAGCCGTCGGTCAAATACCGCGGCATTTTTATCAATGATGAGCGCAACCTGACCGAGTGGTCGGCGCAGTTCGCGTCGGAGGAGACGCCCGGCACGCCCAACGCCGGCACGTATGAGAAGGTGTTTGAGCTTCTGCTCCGGCTGCGGCTGAACACCCTCTGGCCGGCCATGCATAATTACAGTGAGGCCTTCAATCTCCGTGAGGATGAAAACGGCGTCCCGATCAACGCAAAGCTGGCCGACAGCTACGGCATTATCATGGGCGCCTCCCACTGCGAGATGCTGCTGCGCAACAATGAGGGAGAGTGGAACCGTTGGGCCAACGCCAACTCGGGCAAATACGACGCCGCGGGAAAGCCGGTCTACGACTATACCGTGAACCCCAAAGCGCTGGAGGCGTATTGGAGAGAGCGGGTAGAGAAAAACAAGGATTTTGAGGGGATATACAACATCGGTATGCGCGGCATTCACGACTCCGGCATGACCTTCCAGGGACTGTCCAACCCGACCCTCGCGCAGAAAATCGCCGTTTTGCAGGAGGTTATCGACTGCCAGCGTCGCATTCTGAGCGAGGTGCTGGGCAAGCCGGCGGAGGAAATTCCGCAGGCCTTTATCCCTTACAAGGAGGCGGCCGAGTACTATAACGGCAACGCCACGACCCCCGGCGTGCAGATTCCGGAGGATGTTATCCTGATGTGGGCGGAGGACAATCACGGCTACCTCCGGCAAACGCCGACCGAGGCCGAGCGGCAGAGGAGCGGCGGCTCGGGCGTGTATTACCACGTTTCCTACTGGGGCGTGGCGAACACCAGCTACCTCTGGCTGAACACGACTCCGCTGAGCCAGATGTACGAGGAGCTGAAAAAAGCTTATGACACCGGGGCGCAGAAATACTGGATTTTGAATGTGGGGGACATCAAGCCCTCGGAAATTTCACTGGAGTTTTTTGCGAACCTTTCCCGGAATATTGATTTCTGCGACGATACGAATATTGAGGAGTATATTGCAAGAACGGCGCAGCGGGACTTTTTGCTGGACGGGGCGCAGGCGGCCGAGGTCGCCGACATCCTGACCCACTATTATCAATACAATATCGCCAAGCGGCCGGAGTTCCAGGGGTATGAGAGCAGCAACGGCAACGATCCCTACAGCGTCACCGCGAACGGGGATGAGGCGCAGATTCGCGTCGATCAGCTGCGCGCACTGGCCGACCGCGCCGGGGCGATTTACGACGCAGTCGACCCGGCGCGCAGGGACGCGTTTTACGAAATGTTCTATTACCCGCTGCGGTCGAGCGCCAACAGCCTCGCGATGCATGTGTACTGGCAGAAGAACCAGCTTTATAAAAAGCAGGGGCGGTACGCCAGCGTTCGGAAATATCAGGATCTGTCGGTTGCGGCCTATGACGGCATCCTGAGCGACATGATCTACTATAACAAAACGATCAGGGACGGAAAATGGGATAAAATCATGAATCCCTATAACGGCAGCATTCCGGTGGCCGTCGGCCTGCGCAGCTTCGCCACGGTCGAGGCGGCCGACGCGAAGCCGGGGATCGGCGCGGTCTGCGAAGGGCAGGAGCTGCCGGGAGACGCAGTGACCCTGACCTTCTCCTCCTTAAGCGACAACCGGCGGTTCATAGATATCTACAGCCGGGAGGAGGCTGCAAACGACTGGACGGTGGAGGTCAGCGACGATTTCATCCAGCCCTCCGAAACCTCCGGCAGCGTCGCGGCGGAAACCCGCATCTGGATCGGCATTGATTGGAGCAAGGCCAAACGGGGCGAGAATACCGGGACGGTCACCGTCCGCGATAGAAAGGGGACGGAGATTATCTTCCAGGTTTCGGCCAACAAGACGGTCTCCCGCCTGAGCGGCAAAACCTATGCGGAGGAAAACGGCCTCGTCGCGATAGAGGCCGAGCATTATTCCGAAAGCGTGGCAAAGAACGGCTGCGCGTGGCGGGTGGTCAAAAACCTCGGCCGGAGCGGAGATTCCATGAAGCTTTATCCCGATCTTGCGCCCCGGGTGGACGAGGATTTTGAAAACACGGCGGCACAGTTGAAATATAACATTTATTTTGAAAGCAGCGGCACCTTTACGGGGACGCTTTACCGCATTCCGACCCTGAACGAGGGCAGCGAGAACGGTGTTGCCAAAACCTGCCGCATTGCGGTGGGGATGGAGGGAAAAACGCCGCAGGTGCTTTCGGGCAACGCGACCTGCGTGGATGTCAACTCCCGCTGGAAGAGAAATACGCTGGAGAATATTGAAAAGCTGACCTTTACGGTTCAGGTGGATCAGCCGGGCGTGCAGACGCTGGTGGTGTATCAGTCGGACAGCGGCATCGCCTTTGACCGGGTTGTGATCAACACCGGCGGGGAGATTTCCTCCTACCTTGGCCCGGCGGAAAGCTATAACACCATCTTCTTTACAAAAGCGCCGGAATCCCGCCTGCCGGAGGAGGCGGACAACGAGCCGCCGCGCAAAATCGAGCTTTATCAGTCGGCGGATGACGCCGCCCCGGCCATTCCGGTTCAGGATTGCCTTACAATGACGCCGGGAGACACCGTCCTGCTGATAGGGGCGGTGACCGGCGACCTGCCTGCGGACGGGATTGCCTGGAGCGTCGCTTCCGGCGCGGAGGCGGTCGATTTGCAGCCCCGCGCAGACGGAAGCGCCACGCTCCGCGCCAGCCAGGCGGGAGAGGCCATACTCCTCGCTGCGGCGAAAGGCGCCGGACTGACGCGCTACTGCAAGGTGATCGTGTCGGACACCCGTGAGGTCGCCGGGGAATTCCTTGAGCAGAACGGGGAGGTCATGATCGACATTGTCTCTGCGCTGGAGCAGTCGCCATATGCCAACTACAGCGATTCCGCCACACACGCCTGGCAGCTGAACGCCGACGGCAACGCGCTGACGGTGCAGCCGGACATCGGCATCAAATGGCAGGGCGACGCCAAGGCCTCTACGGCCGTGTACGACTCAGCCTTCCTGTCGGCCTACGCGCCGCAGCTGAATTTCCAGATTTATTTTGAACATACCGGCACCTACTATATCCACACGCTGTCCAGCCACCCGATCGATGCCTCCGACTCCTATCACGTCGGATTGGACGGAGTATGGCAGATGCACACCAACTACGCGACCCATCAGGGAAAGCTGCGGTGGGAGAAGCGGGATTCCGGCTGGTTTATCACGGTCGACACGCCGGGTGTGCACACCCTGAACATCTGGCCGCGGGAGGACGGTATCGTCTCCCACCGGATTTATCTGACCCAGACGGTCGGCAAGAGCTATTTCGGCGGCTGGGGCCCTGCGGAGAGCGCGCGCCGCACCGCCGCCGTGGGGGATAAGACGGCGCTGCAGGCGCTCGTGACAGCCAATGCCTCCCGTAAAGAGAGCGGGTACACCGCCGACTCCTGGGCCGCTTTTGCCAAAGCCTACGCCGCCGCGCTGGAGAGGCTGGGCAGCCGCTACACCGCGCAGAAGGAGCTGGACGCGGCGGCCGCGTTGCTGGAATCGGCCGTCTCCGCCCTGCAGAAGAATGGCTGGCAGGAGGTCGCCGCGCAGATTGACGCCCTGCCCGACCGGTATACGCTCACCCTGTCGGACGCGGCGGCCGTGGCCGAGGCAAGGGCCGCCTATGACGCGCTCGATCCTTCGGAGCAGCAAAGGGTGGAGAACCTCCCCAAGCTTTTGGCTCTGGAGAAGGATTTGGAAATCTTCGCCTCCGGCCAAAGGGGAGACGTGGATCAGGACGGCAAGCGCACCGTGTCGGACGTCGTGCTTTTGCGAAGCGTGATTGTCAGCGGCGAAAGGCTGCCGGCAGCGCAATTCTGGCCGGCCGACCTGGACGAGGACGGCAAGCTGACGGTGACCGATGTAATCGCGCTGCGTCAGATGATCGTAAAAGCGTGAGGGAACAAAAGGCCGGCGGTTCTGCCGGCCTCCCGCCCCCATGCAGAAGCAGTTCGAAGAAAAAACGAACGGTTTTTAAAATTTTGTGTTGTTTTCCTGAAAGGGGGAGGGTGTGTACAGAAAAAGCGGCAGCATCAGCCTTTTGGAGAGGAATGTACTCTCCGCCAAAACCGCTTTGCCTTTGCGGGGCGATGGCGGTCTCTTTGCGGAATTTCTGTAATATCGGAGGAGGAATGCTTGTATGAAAGCCAAAAAACTGTTGGCAATTTTTCTTGCGCTGAGTATGCTTCTGGCGTCGGTTCCCGCGGCAGGGTTCACAGCTCTTGCCGGCACGGAGGAGGATTTGAAAGCCGATATCTGGGATGGAACGGTCGACACCTCCTGGTACGACGCCGCCAACGTTGCGACGGAGTATCATTTTACGACGCCAGAGCAGCTGGCCGGCCTTGCCGCGCTGGTGAATCTGGACACATCCCCGGTCGTGTTTTCCACCTCGACCACCTTTTATTTGGACAACGACCTTTATTTGAACGGCATTTCCGACTATGAAAACTGGGGCACGACCCCTCCCCAAAACAATTGGATCCCGATCGGAGACAGTCGGAGCGCCAACCGTTTTCAGGGGAATTTTGACGGGCAGGGACACACCATCTACGGCATGTACTGCAAGGTCGTGCGGACGACCGACCGTCATAGCACCGGCCTGTTCGGCTGCTCCAAATACGGGAATATTCAGAATTTTTCCCTGCGGAGTGCGCGGGTCGTCTGCAACGGCCTGCGGATGAGCAGCTCGGTCGTCGGGTTCAAAACCAACGGCGGAAAGGTTTCGAACGTCGTGTCGGACGCGGCTATTGTGGATACCTCCGACCGGCTGACCTCGGGTGAGGGGCAGGTCGGCGGCATAATCGGTCTGATCTCCAACGCGCCCGCTACGGTGGAGAAGTGCGGTTTTACCGGCTCGATTGATTATACGCACACGACCTCCGCCACGCAGGCGCTTTATATCAGCGGCCTCATCGGCAAGGCGGAGGATATCCCCACCCTGACCGAGTGCTATAACACCGGTTCCATCAACGCCGGCGAAAATAAGGCGCAGACCGGCGGTCTGATCGGCCGCACGCAGGGAAATACGGATAAAGCGATCAAGGCCAGCCGCTGCTACAACACCGGCTCCATTATCGGAGGTGTTGATCACACCGGCGGCCTGTTCGGCTACGGCAACGATACCACCAGCGTGATTACAGAATGCTACAACACCGGCGACGTGACGGCCGCGGCAGGAAACACCGCGACGGTTGGCGGCATTTTCGGTCAGGTGAAGGGCAAATTCACCTCCTGCTATAACACGGGCGCCGTCTCGAACCCCGGGACCGGCTATGCGGGAGGTATCGGCGGTTATCTGCTCTCCGCCGGTTCCTCGATCAACGGCGTGTATAACGTCGGGCAGGTCACCGGAGACGGAAGCGCTGCGATCCTCAATATTGATGATCTCGGCACAGGCTCGGCCAACCTCTATTATCTCGCCGGAACGGCCGCCAGCGGCACGGTGTATTTGAAGGATCGGGCGCAGAATGATGTAAAGTGGGCGGCGGTTTCCTGCGCGGGAAAAGAGGCGCTTTCCGACACGGTTTTGGGCAATCTCTCCGACGCGTTTGCCGAGGATGTTCATAGCCTCAACAATGGGCTGCCGGTGCTGAGTTGGCAGAATCGGACACCTGCCTCCGCCGCGGCCGAGGTGGACGGAATGATTGCCGCTCTGCCGGCCGCCGATCAGCTTACGCTGAAGGACACCGGCGCGGTTCGCGCCGCCAGAGCGGCCTACGCCGCCTTGTCGGACGAGAGCAAGGCGCTGGTTACGGCGCTGTCGGTGCTGGAAGCGGCCGAGAGCAAAATCTTCGCGCTGGAAAAGGCGGCGGGCTTTGCCGACCTGGATTGCAAGGACACAGCCAACATCGCAAGCTGGAGTGTGCAGACCAATCTGCAGGTCGGAGACCAGGCCTACGGCGACCGGAGTATGCTCTTCTTTGACGATAGCCTGCCGGAGGCGTTGCTCGGCTCCTCCTGGATCCGTACGGCAATGAATTCCAAATCCTGGAATGCGGGAAGCTGTCTGTGCAGCTTCCGCGCGGCCCGCACCTCGACGCTGTATGTCGCGTGGCCGAGGTCCAAAGCTACGCCGACCTGGCTGCAGACGGATGCCGGCTGGGAAAAGCTGGAGGACACCATCACCTTCTGGAACTCGGACACAAAGGCGACGCATGACAGCGTGATGCAGCTCTATCGCCGCCCGGTTCAGGCGGGCGACCTGGTGGAGCTTGGCATACTCGGCACGGCGGACGCGGCCAACTATCTGGTCTTCCTGCCTTATCAGTTTGCGTCGGCCGACTATACCGCCGTGGACGCCGCGCTGGAAAAGGCTGCGGCGCTGAACGAAGACGATTACACCGCGGCCTCCTGGGCGAAGCTGCAGGCGGCGATCGAGGCGGTCGTC
>UQRS01000090.1 GCA_900543525.1 uncultured Oscillospiraceae bacterium | reverse complement strand
TGCAAAAAGCCCCGGCCACATCCGCGTCGGAAAAGCCCATTTTCGGAAGGGACGCATCTGGGGGTTTTTGTTTGCATAAAGGTTTAAGGCGTCTTCAGTATAGCATATCCGACCCCGGATTTACAGTAAATTTTCTTATAAAAAGCGTATCTTTGGCAAGTGCGGCAGGGGCCGCTCTGCCCACTCCCCACGGCGTGCGGGTCGGAGCGACCGAAGCAGGTGGAACCGCCGCAAGAGATTACAGCGACAAAAAAACGGCTTTTGCTGGTTTCCAGCAAAAGCCGTTTTGAACTGCGGCCGCGCCGCTTCGGCGTTTTTTTAAAGCGCTTCCGGGAGGAGCGGCGAAAACCGCCGGCACAAAAGCCGCCGTTTGTAAAATCCGAAAGCCTGTCGGCAGAGTATAGACTGCCTCGCTCACACCGGTTTAATCTTCCAGATACCAGCCGCTGCCGCCGGAGTCCTCCAGCCTCTCCCAAAGTCCCGACTCGTGCAGATAGGCTATGCAATGGCTGTAGTTGGACTTGATCCGCATGAACGCATCATTGGAAAACTCGCTCTGTCCGCCCCTCACCGGGTAGGCCTGCACCATGATGTCGGCGTTAAACTGGTAGTTGTCGGGCGTGACAGCCTCCAGATCCTGCCGATAGGCGGCAATAAGCTGTTTCAGCTCCGCCCCGGTAAGCTCGAGGTAGGAGCCGGGAATATTCTCACTGGACAGGCTGAAGTTATATTCGGCAAAGTTGATGTCGCCTGCTTTGAGAACCGGCTCGGTCCTGTTCAGATAGGTTTTGGAGGACAGAATCTGCCGCAGTGCGTCCCCATACTCCGCTTCGGAGAGGGGGTATCTGCGCCTCATGGTGTGTCCCGCCGAGAGGGTGTATTCAATCTGATAGCTGTAGTGGACGGAGCGATCCATCTCATAAGAGATGTCGGCATCCTCATTCGGTGCATACCGGCCGCTTTGGATATCCGCGACAATCTGGCGGTGCAGCTCATAAACTGCGTGAATCTCCTCCGGCTCGGTGAAGGTGACGTCCGCATAGCCCGAGAGGTAGCTGGCGTTGAGCCGAACCGATTTGATCATCTTTTCGGCCGGCAGCCGCGTCTCGAACCCGAAGCCGCCGAAGGCCATCGCCGTCACGGTGCCGAGGCTGATGACCGACACGATTCCGCCGATCAGCAGGGAGCGCAGAACCGTCTTGAACCCTCTGAAGGCGATGGCGCCGTAAATGATCGCGCCGAGCAGCGTGCCGATCACGAAGAAGAGGTAGAAGGGCAGGTTGATCGCCTCTCCGTGAACCAGCAGATTTCCGAGCGTGAAGATCAGAGCCAGAATAAAGCCGGCGCAGATGCCGACGGCGCACTGGCAGGCAACCGGCAGCGCGCTGTAGGCGTAGGAGCTGCCCGAGCACTCATTTTTCCGCACCCGGCAAAGGAGAAAGGCCGCGACAAACATCAGCAGGCCGAAAACGCCCCACAGGGTGTAGTGAAGGGCGGCGTCCATCGGGGAAAGCTGAAAGAACGGCCGGGTGACCGCTCTCGCAAAGGGGGAGAGCAGGAAAAACTGCTCAAAGCCGGAGCCGGGGATGTATCCGGTCAGCAGGCTGCTGGCCTGACTTTCAAAAATGGCGACAATGGCGGGCCAACCTCCGTTGATGACCAGCAGAGAGGCGATCATGTCGAAGGTGTTGCCGCAGGCGACGGCAAAAAGCGTCGCCATGCCGGTGCAGATAAAGATGAAAAGCAGGATGAAGCCATAGCCGTACAGCGCGTTTGTCCAGCTGACGCCCAGCGCGGGCATCAGGAGGCTGGCTGCGATTTTTCCGATATAGGAGGCGGTAACCGGAATGCAGGTGCTGACCAGCACGGTCAGCGCCCGGCTGAGCAGCAGGCTGCCGTGGCTGATAGGCAACGCGTTCCAGAGGTCGGACGCTTTTTTGGAATGCAGGTGCCGCTGATTCATGGCGGTGAACAGCACGACCAGTCCGATTGCACCAAGGGCGATCAGCACCTCTCCGGCGATGTTGTACAGTTCGGGATCGAAGCTGCTGACATAGCTGTAGAGCCGTGCTTCCTCCAACGAATGGAAATATCCGGCCAACAGGAGGCCCGGGCTGGCCAGAAGGGCAAGAACCGTACCGATGATCATCAGCACGCTGTTCTTTTTCAGCCCCCAGAGGAAAATGCCCAGCGGAACATTGCGTTTAGCCGATAATGTTTTGGACGTCATATCCAGCCACCTCCAGTTCGAAAATAAACAGCTCCTCCAAAGTGGGGGAGAGCGTCTCCATAAACAGCGGATTCAGCGCGCGCAGCCGGCGGAGGATATCCTCCTCTTCGCCCCGGATGATCAGCTGAATCAGCGAACCCTGCCGCTCCGCCTTCAACACATCCAGCCCGTCGAAGGCGCTGCGGTCAATTTCGCCGGAGAAGGCGAGCTGCACCTTGTGCAGATGGTTTTTCAGGTTATCCAGCTCGTCGTTAAAGATGATTTTCCCCTTGTGGAGCAGCCCGACATGGTCGCACATATCCTCAAGCTCCCGCAGGTTGTGGGAGGCGATGACAACCGTCATGTTCCGCTCGGAGATGCCGCTCGCCAGAAGCCGCTTCAGCACACCGCGGATAACCGGGTCGAGGCCGTCGAACGCCTCATCCATAAACAGGTAGTCAGGCTGCACCGACAGTGCCAGCATCAGTGCCGCCTGCCGCTGCATGCCCTTGGACATGGTCTGAATCCTGGCCTTGGTGCTGATGGGGAAAACCGTGGTCAGATAATTGAAGTTTTCATAGCAGAAGCGGCTGTACATTTTGCTGTAAAAGGCGGCCATCTCAAGCAGATTGGCCTGATGAAAAAAGCAGGGTGTGTCCGAGAGGAAAAAGATCCGCTCCTTCAGCCGGCTGTTATCCAGCGGCGCTTCACCGTCGATCAGCAGCTCTCCGCCGTCCGGCCGGTAGATGCCGGCCGCCGTGCGCAGCAGAGTCGATTTGCCCGAGCCGTTGGATCCGACCAGGCCGAATACGCTGCCCGGCTCAATTTTTAAATTTACCGCATCCAGCGCCGTAAAGCTGCCGAATTTTTTGACCAGATTTTTGGTTTCTATCATACCTTCGCACCCCTTTCGGTATATGCCTCCTCACAAATTTCCAGAGCCTGCGCTTTGGGCAGGCCGGCCATGGCGGCGTCGCAGGCCGCCGCTTTCAGGGATTCCTTCGCGGCCTTTATGATGCTTTGGCCGGCGCCCTCTCCGGATGAGAGGAAGGAACCCTTCCCGTTCACCGAGTAGATGACGCCGTCCTGCTCCAGAAGCTGGTACGCTTTTTGCACCGTGTTGGGATTGATGCCGAGAGAGGTGGCCAGCTGGCGCACCGACGGCAGCTTTTCCTCCGGCTGGAGTACGCCGAGCGCTTTCAGCCGGACAATCCCCCTGATCAGCTGTTCATAGATGGGCGTTCGGCTTTGCAAATCCACTTGCAGCATCCCTTCACACCTCCGTTTTAAAATTGTATTACACCGTACTACTTTGATTAGTACGGTGTGATTATACCCGCCTGTATCCCGCTTGTCAACCGGGTTAAATAATTCTTAATAATGTTTTAAACCGAATGGAAAGAAACCACCTTGCCTTTGGGAGAGAAAAACCTCCCCCAAAAGGCCGCACAAAAGGGCGTGGCCTTTTTTGGGGGAGGTTTATCGCAAAAACAGTATGGCTATATTTAAGAAAAGAAAAATCCGGGCGGCTATCTTCCGGTTTTTATATCCAGATATTCCGCCAGCCGCAGCTTTTCCGCCTCTACCCGCGCTTCCACCAGCGGCCGGCCTTTCGGAGTTTCTCCCCCGCTGGAGAGGAGATGCACCGCGACCTCCTTCCCTGCCGGAATCAGCTTGAGAATGGCGTTAAAGGCCGGTGCGGGGAAGCCCGCCCATACCGGGCAGGCGACGATCACCCGATCATAGTCCGAGAGGTCGGGCGTTCCGCCGGCGAGGGGGACGGCGGCCTGCCGCATGGCCTGCACGCAGCCGGGGAAAAAGGCGGTGAAGTGGTTCCGCTTTTTGGCCTCCTTCACCTCGAACACATCGGCGCCCAGCCGCCTCGAAAGATTGGCGGCATACATCCGGGTTGTGCCGCCGAAGGTGTAAAAGACAACTGCTGTTTTCATATACGAACCACCTCAAAAAATCAATATAGGGATGTGGAAATAAAAGCCTTTGGCGTCATGCCGGTCTCGGCCAGAAAAGCCTTGTAAAAATTGGAATAATTGTTAAAGCCGCTGGCAAAGCAGGCCTTGGTCGGCGGGACGCCCTGCTGAATCAGATGCTTGGCCAGAATGATGCGTTTGGAGAGAATATAGGCATACAGGGTGCTGTTGGTATATTTTTTGAACTCCCGGATCAGGTGATACTTGCTGATGAAAAACTGCTCGCTCAGCCCGTCGAGGGACAGATCCTCGGCAATATGCTCGTTGATGTAAACAATCACCTTGGGGATCGTGCCGTTTTTGTGGATCAGGTCGGTGATGCTGTGCCCCGATTTGATCTCCTGACAGATGCGGATGAACAGCAGTGTCAGATAGGAGCGGCAGGCCAGGTGCCAGGCGTCGTCCTTGGTGCTGACGAGGCTGATAATATTATCGAAAAAGCCGCGAAATTCCCGCAGACGGTCTCCCTCAAAATGGATCAGATAATTGTTGGTGCCGGCACAGGTCTCCAAAATCTCGATGAAGGGGCAGTCGGTATCCTCCAGGGAACGCAGGGTGTCTCGCCCGATCCAGAGGTAGCAGCGCTCATACACGGCGTTTGGATCGGTGTTGACCGGTCGGTGCATGCTGCCCGGCGGGATAATCAGCACATCTCCCGGTACAAGGGTATATCCGGCGTTTTCGATGTAATAGCTGACGCTGCCGGAAAGGAACATATAAATCTCATAAAAATCGTGGCTGTGAAACGCCATGGTTTTGAAATAGGGGGAAAGCTGATACTTGGCCTCGAACGGTTTGGCAAGAATATCGGTCGAGGGTCCCTGCAAAACGGGTGTCGCCTGCATACGGCGTACCTCCTTTTATGTACGATGTGCAAGATCTTGTATTTATTATATAGTAAATTGCCCCTGCGATAGCACAAGCGGCACGAAGTGCCGACGGCGAGAGCCGCAATTCGGCCGTTCAATGAATGCCCAGACGTCGGCGGCTTTGCCGCCGCTTCACGTCGTGTATTCATTATAGTACAAGATTTGAAAGAAAACAATCGGCTTTCCCGCTATTTTTATGTAATTTTCGGTCAATTTTCAAAAGAACATTGCAAATATTTTGCGATGTAAAAGGACTTTGGAAAAATAACGGGAGGCCGGCGCCTGCCCTTGACCTGAAGCCATCCTTCGTTTTTACGGTAAAGGCGGGCATCTTTTTTATAAGCTTTATATAAGAAAAAGAGCCGGGAGGATTTTTCCTCCGGCTCTTTTTACGCAAAGGTTTCGGCCATACGGCCATACGGTCGGGTGGTAGGCGGTCATACGATCATACGGTCGGGTGACCGCAATAAAGGGAGGCGCAGCGCCTCCCCCTTTCCGGCAAAGCCGGTCACAGCTTCTGCTGCATCAGGCCGTGCTTGACGCAGTAAAAATACAGTGTGCCGCCGCCTATGCGCGGAAAGCGCACCGCGGCCTCCTGCTCGGGGTAGAGGCGGGTCAGTGCCAGCCGGTCGCAGGTGACGCAGGCAGCAAATTTCAGGTAATGATCCTTTCGCATCGGGTGTGAAAAGGTAATGTAGTCGTCGGTCTCCACCAGCGAAATCTCCGGCCGGTGGTCGGCGTCCGGCGCACTCGGGCAAAGCGGCTCCAAACGTCGGCCGCAGCAGACGATTTCTCCCTTGCCCGTGGCGGTCAAAATGTTTCCGCAGCCGGGACAGACATAGAATTGTACGCGCTTCATGTTTCCTCCATCCTTCTCGTTGGGAGAAAGCTCGCCGGACAGCAGCCGGTCTGCCGGAACGCCCAGCACCGCGGCCAGCCCGGGCAAAAGCGAAACATCCGGGCATCCGCGCCCGGTATCACATAGTTAAAGATATTGGTATCATTCAATCAATTTTGCCGATAAAGCGGTAGAAGATTTCTACCTCCTGTTCCCGGCTTCCGTCCTCACCTTTGACCGCTTCATGGACAACGATTTTTTCAATCAGCGTATTCAAAAGTTCGGCGGTCAGTTCTGTTGGATTGACGCACTCTTTCATCAAGGCAATCCATTTTTCTGCGTCTGCGGCGTTCTGGCTTTCAGTGGCGATAGCGGATTGAAGCTGTTCAATCTTTGTGTCCAGTTCAGCCTGTTCGCTCTGGTACTTCCCGGACAGCATAGAGAAGTTGTATTCTGTGATACGCCCCGCCGCCCAGTCCTCATACATCCGGGCAAACAGGGTATCGACTTCGGCTTTCCGCTTCTCCGCTTTGTTCAACTCTGCGGCTTGCTTCTTTCTTGCGGCGGCCTGTCCCTTGTCATTGGCATTTAACAGCCGCTTCAAGAGCCGTTCTTCATCATGCTGTACCAGCCCCGACCAGTATTGCAGACGGGAGAGGACATAGGCGTAAAGCACATCATAGCGGATATAATGCATGGAGCATTGGCGTGTGCCCTGTCCGTACTTGCTACAATGATAATGGCCGTAAGGCTTGCTGTTCTGCCTGTTCTCCCCATAGGACAGCGACCAGCCGCAATCCGCACATTTTACCAATCCGGAAAAAATCTGCGTCGTACCATCCTTGCACTTTCTGCGGCGGTTTGCTATCTGCTCCTGTACCTGCCGGAAAACCTGTTCGCTGATAATCGGCTCCTGCGTGTTCTCCACCCGCACCCATTCACTTTGGGGCTTGCGTACCCTCCGCTTGTTCTTAAAGGAAATGTTTGTTTCCCGGTAGTGGATGGTATGGCCGATATAGGTTTCATCTTTCATAATGCTCTTGACCTGGGCTATCGTCCATGCGTAGCTTTTTTCCTCCGGCGCACCCGCATAGATGTTTGCAAAAGTCCCGTCACGCTGGAAGTTGATAAATCCCGGTGTGGGAACCTTTTCCGCAATCAGTATTCTTGTGATACTGGCCGCCCCTCTGCCATGAATGGCAAGGTCAAAAATCTTCTCCACTATCCAGCGGGTTTCCTCGTCGATTATCAGCTTGTTTTTGATTTCCGGGTGTTTCCTGTACCCGATGGGAGCATAGGCGCCGATACGCTGTCCTGTGGCAAACTTTGCTTTGAAAGCGGCCTTTACCTTGCGGCTTGTATCTTTCGCAAACCATTCATTGAACAGGTTTTTGAACGGGACAAAATCGGAAAGCCCTTTCTCTGTGTCCTCATTCTCCGCAACGGCGATGTAGCGCACCCGTTTTTCCGGGAACAGAAATTCCAGATAGTAGTCCATCATCACATGTTCCCGCCCGAAACGGGAAAGGTCTTTCGTGACAATGCAGTTTACTTTTCCGGCTTCCACATCGTCCATCATGCGCTGAAAATCCGGGCGTTCAAAGTTCGTCCCCGACCAGCCATCGTCCACATACTCACCGACTACATGAAGCCCCTGTTCCTTTGCGTACTGTTGCAGGATTGTCCGCTGTGTTTCAATGCTTACGCTGTCACCATAGTTTTCATCGTCCCGGCTCAATCTCATATAAAGCGCCGTGTTGTAAATCGTAGTATTG
>UQRS01000089.1 GCA_900543525.1 uncultured Oscillospiraceae bacterium | reverse complement strand
CCATATTTTTACCAACCGTCAGGATTTTATACATATTGCAAAATCAAAGCAAATTTTTTATAATCGTACTTGAATACCGCTCATGCTGCCCTTTGCCGCCCTGTGCTGCATGAAAGGGGCAGGCTTTAAAAAAAAGGAGAAACCGTAATGACAAAAATTCTTTTCGTTTGCCACGGCAACATCTGCCGCAGCCCGATGGCCGAGTTTGTGATGAAAAATCTGGTGGAGAAGGCCGGCCTCTCGTCAGCGTTTTTTATCGGGTCGGCGGCCACCAGCCGGGAGGAGATCGGCAACGACATACATCCCGGAACCCGGCGCCGGCTGGAGGCTTTGGGCATCCCCTACACCTCCCGGCGGGCGGTGCAGATGACCGCCGCCGATTACGACGACTATGACCTGCTGATCGGCATGGATCGGCAGAATCTGCGCAATATGCTCCGCATCACCGGCGGGGATCCGGAGGGGAAGCTGCACCTCCTTCTGGAATACGCGGGAGAGGATGGAGACATCGCCGACCCGTGGTACACCGGCAATTTCGAGGAGACCTCCGACGACATCCTCTGCGGCTGCAAAGGGCTGCTGGCCGCACTCTCCTAAAACGTATCCGGCTCGAGCAAAACGCGCCAGGCGGCGATCAGCCGCTCCTCCTGCCAGGCGGCGTTGGCCGGGCTGGTCGAGGGGAGGACGGTCGCGGCCATCCCGGTCGCCGGCTGAAGATATTTGGCATAGAGCCGGCCGGCGGTGGCGCCGTTTGTAAAAATGCGGCCGATCGGCGCGGCTTGCAAAATGACCGAAAGGTCGTTCGGCACAACCGAACGGATGCTGCTGTCGGAGGAGCCGACGATCTCGCAGGAGGCGATCACATCCCAGAGCGCGACGTGGTGCGCCAGCAGAAAGGCGCGCTTCTCCTCTGTCGTTTCGGGAACGGCGGCATGAAAAACGGCCGCCGTCACTTTCCAGAAGCGGTTCTGGCGATGACCGTAGAAAAAAGCCGCCTCCCGCGATTTGACCGACGGAAAGCTGCCCAGGATCAGGATGCGGGAATTTTCATCATACACCGGCGCGATCGGATGCACCTGCCGGGAAGGGGCGGCCTTTTCTCTGCTATGCATAAGAAAACCTCCATCCTGCCTTCCTCTGCGGCAAAGCGGCGATCGCAACCGGTCGTTTTCCGATTTTCGCCCCCGCAGAAAGCGTGAGGATTGGACTTTGCACGAAAATCTCTCCTTTTTTAAAAATTAGGGGTTGTATTTTTCGATAAAAGATGTTAAAATACTGTTTGTCGCACGGAGGCATAGCTCAGCTGGTTAGAGTGCCTGCTTCACACGCAGGAGGTCGCAGGTTCGAGTCCCGCTGTCTCCACCAAAAATCGGCAAATCTCGAAAGAGGTTTGCCGATTTTTTTATTTTTTCGCTTTTGCCGTAGGTTTTCCGACCGCTTTTTTGAAGGCCGGAAGCCGCATACAAAAACTTCTTTTATTTATACTTTTATATACCGCCAAAAGGCCGCCCGTAAAAAGGCGGCCTTTCCTCATTCAAAAATTCCCCGCCGGGTATACACCCCCGGCTCAGTCGGCCGCGTCCAAAGGCGCCGGATTCCCGAAAACGGGGCTATCCCCCTGCCAGGAGAAGCGCTGCGCCCGGGCGCTCACGCTGTCCCAGCCGAAAGAAGCGTCCTCGTCAAACGCGTGATAGAGGATGTAATCCTCCACCTTCCCCGCCGCGTCGGTCACGGTGGTAAAGGAGCAATGCCCCGGCCCTTTGGCGTTCTCATTGCGGGAGAAAACCGGAACCGCCGCCTTTTCCCAGTCGTCGGGACACATCGGGTCTCCCCCCTCCCGCAGCGAGAGCATGCCGAGGCAGTAATCGTTGCACCACGACCCCGCCGCCGAGTAGACAATGTGCAGCCGGCCGCCGTGGGTCAGCCCCTCCGGTCCCTCGTTGACATAGGGGAGGTTTTTGCCGTCGCCGCCGGCCTTCTCCCAGGCATACTTCGGCGCAGAAAGCAGCACCCGCTCCGAGCAGATCGAGGTCGGGCTGTCCATCCGCGCAATATAGAGGTTCTGGGCGACGTTTTCCGTCCCCTCCCAGCCCGACCAGACGAAGTAGCGGTTTCCCTCCCACTCGATCACGGTGCCGTCAATCGCCCAGCGATCGGTCGGGTCGGTGATCTTGCCCACAAAGGCAAAGGGGGCGAGGGGGTCATCCGTCCCCTCCAGCACATACATGCGATGGTTGGCGTTCTCCCCATCGTCGCAGGCGACATAGATATAAAAGCGCCCGTCCAGAAAATGCAGCTCGGGCGCCCAAAGCTCTTTGGAATAGGCCGTTCCCTCCGGCGGGGTATAGACGGAAACCTCACCCCCGTTGTCGAGGTCGTTGAGGCTTTCGACCCGGTTTACCCACACGCTCCCCCCGCGGGAGAAGCAGTGGTAATACATTCCCTCATGCAGGATGACCCAGGGGTCGCGCGGGCTTGCGCCCTCTCCCCTGATGACGGGATTGTGAATGATTTTAGGCATAAACGTCTCCTCCGATTTTGTAAAATTCGTCCCCCGCTCCGCCTCCGACGAAGCGCAGCCGCAGCAAAGAAGTAGAAAAAGTGCCATTACCAGCAAGCATAGAAGCCATTTGCGCATTAGATAGACAGTCCTTTCTCTATACAGAAAAAACGCCAACCGCCGCATTTTTTAAACCCGGCCGTCCGGAAGCCCGAACCGGCAGCCGCAGTAATTCTGCCGATAGAGGCCGTATGCCTTCGACAACTCAACCGAGCGGAGGTAACCACCCCGCTTTTTGAAATCCGAAGGAAGATAGCGCGCGCCGAAGCGAAGGCCGGCCTCCGCCCCGATCGCGTTAATCAGCGGGGCGTTTTTGTGCGGGCTGACCGTCAGGGTGGTGGCAAAGTAATCAACCCCCTCCGCCGCGGCGAGACGGGCGCTCTCCTCCAGTCGGAGGCGGAAGCAGACCCCGCAGCGCCCGCCGCCCTCCGGCTCGGCCTCCAGTCCCGAGACGGCGGCCAGATACCGCTCCGGCACATACTCGCCGCAGAGCAGCTCGACCGGCTGGCCGCCGTCGGCGTTCAGGATCGAAAGCAGCTTTTTCTGCGTGTCCAGGCGGCGGGCATACTCCTCCGCCGGCTCGATATTGGGGTTATAGAAAAACACCGTTATCCGAAAATACGGCCGCAGATATTCCAGCACATAGCTGCTGCAGGGGCCGCAGCAGCTATGAAGCAGCAAGGACGGCGCCGCCTCCCCCGCCGGCAGCGAGGCAAGCAGGCCGTCCATTTCCTTTTGAAAATTTTGCTGCACCATTATTTCGTGCCGAAAATACGGTCGCCGGCGTCGCCGAGGCCGGGCACGATATAGCCGTGCTCGTTCAGCTTCTCATCCACCGCGGCGCAGTAAACCTGAATCTCCGGGTGCGCCTCGGTCAGAGCCTTGACTCCCTCCGGCGCGGCCAGAATGCACATGAACCGGATGGTTTTGGGGTTGTGCCGCTTGATCAGGTCGATGGCAGCGATGGCCGAGCCGCCGGTGGCCAGCATGGGATCCAGGATGAAAACATCCCGCTCGCTCATGTCCGAGGGCATCTTGCAGTAATACTCAACCGGAGCCAGCGTCTCCGGATCACGGTAGAGGCCGATGTGTCCCACCTTTGCCGCCGGGACAAGGGTAAGCGCGCCGTCCACCATGCCGATTCCGGCACGCAGGATCGGAACAAAGGCCAGCTTGCGCCCGGCCAGCACCTTGGTTTTTGCCAGTGCAACCGGCGTTTCAACCTCGACCTCCTTGAGCGGAAGCTCGCGGGTCGCCTCATAGCACATGAGCATGGCAATCTCATTCACCAGCTCGCGGAACTGCTTGGAGCCGGTCTCCTTATTCCGGAGGATGGTCAGCTTGTGCTGAATCAACGGATGGTCTAAATAACAAACATTGTCCATTTTATTCGCGTTCCTTTCTTTTTTCACGCCGTCAAAAAGGCTAAAACCTCCCCGGCGGCAGGCAGTATATTTAGAAGGCGGACGCCCGCCCAAAGGATACAAAAGTTACGGCAAGGCTGCCGGGCGTGTTTTTCGCATTGGCGGCCTTTTATTTCTCCAGCGCGGAGATCATATCCACCCGGCGCTGATGGCGGCCACCCTCAAACGCGGTGTCCAGGAAGAGATCGACCATCTCCAGCGCGACGCCGGGGCCGATCACCCGCCCGCCAAGGCAGAGGATGTTGGAGTCATTGTGCAGCCGGGTGTATTGGGCACTGAAGGTCTCACTACAGGCGGCGGCGCGGATTCCTTTAAATTTGTTCGCGGCCAGAGACATGCCGATGCCCGTCCCGCAGATCAGGATGCCCCGTTCGGCCTCTCCCGACTGGACAGCTTTGGCCACGAGGGCCGCAATGTCCGGATAATCGACCGAGTGATTTTCGTAAATGCCGAAGTCGTGGTATTCGATGCCGCGCTCCTTCAAATGCGCAGCGATCGCCTCTTTCAACTCAAAACCGCCGTGGTCACAGCCAATTGCAATCATATTCCTGTTCCTTTCCATACATAAAAATTCTGTCCGAAACTATTTCGCCGAAGCGGACTGCTTCGCGCGCAACTCCCGTTCCGCCTGCGGCAAGCGAAGGTAGAAGGGCATCAACCGCTCGGCCGGTACAACCTCACCTGAGGCAAACAGCCGCTCGGCCGCCAGCGCAACGCCGGACGCGCGCTGATACCGCAAATGCGGCGGGGCAAGATGCTTTCGCGCCACCCCTGCCGCGTCAAAGGCGAGCGCCGCGCCGTCTCCGCAAAAGAAAAAGTCGGTGTCGGCATACGTCTCCGCGGCGAGCGTATCCAGCTCTGCCGACAGCTCCTCCAGCATGAGCGCCCGATCGGGGCAGAGGCGGCGAACCACCTCCCCATCGGCGTAAAAGAGGGCGTTGTACACCTGCTTGCAGCGGGCGTCCATGGCCGCGACGATCACACCCCTGCAGCCGGACAGCAGAAGCGCCATCCCCTCCAGAGAACTGACGGCGGCGCAGGGCTTCCCCGCGGCCCACGCCATCCCCTTGAGGGCGGCCACCCCGATCCGCACACCGGTAAAGGAGCCGGGGCCGCAGGCCACCGCAAAGCCGTCTATCTCCCCCATTTCGAGGCGGGCGGCCGACAGGGCGTTTTGCACCATCGGCAGCAGCGTCTCCGAATGGGTGAGTTTTACATTGGCGTAGAATTCGGCCAAAATCTGCCCATCCTCGCTCACCGCGACCGAGGCCGGGCCGGCCGAGCATTCCAACGACAAAAGCTTCATAACCAGATACCTTTCCTTGCTGTTCAGCCGGGCAGAGGCGCTGCGCCGGCCGAACCTCTTTTTAGGGCGGAGTGTTCCCCCGCCCTCTTAAAAATCCAGTGTAATCCGACGGACCTCCTCCCCCAAACGGGAGATGTCGATGTGCATCGTGTCCTCCGGCAAAGCGGCGGCGACATTCTCGCTCCACTCGACCGCGAGCAGGCCGCCGGCGTCCAGATAGTCGAAAAATCCGGTGGAGTAGAGGTCGTCCCAGCCCTCCACCCGGTACATATCAAAATGATACAGCGGAAGGCGCCCGCCGATGTATTCGTTCACAAGGGCAAAGGTGGGGGAAGAGACCTCCCCGGTATAGCCAAGCCCGCGTGCAATCCCGGTGATCAGGCAGGTTTTCCCCATCCCGAGGCCGCCGGTCAGGGCGATCACTCCGCCATGGGTCAGCCGCTCTCCGATGGTGCGGCCAATCTGCCCCGTCTCCTCCGGGCTGTGGGAGAGATACTCGGTCAAGCTGCCGCCTCCTTCCTTCGTTGCAGTTTAAAACAGGCCGGAAATATTTCCGCTGCCGTCGACATCAATCCGGTGGGCGGCCGGTGCCTTCGGCAGACCGGGCATGGTCATGATGTCCCCGGTCAGCGCCACCACAAAGCCGGCGCCGGCCGAGAGCCGCACCTCCCGCACGGTGATCGTAAAGCCGGTCGGCCGGCCGAGCAGAGTCGGATCATCCGACAGAGAATACTGTGTTTTGGCGATGCAGACCGGCATCCCTTCCGCCCCGAGGGCAGAGATTTCAGCCAGCCCCTTCTCCGCCGCGGGGGTAAAGTTTACCCCGTCCGCGCCATAGATATTTTTGGCGATACACTCAATCTTTTCCCGCAGAGGCAGCTCGTCGGGATACAGCGGGTGAAAATCCGCCGGCTGTTCGCAGGCGCGCACAACCGCCTCAGCCAGCTCGATGCCGCCCTCTCCCCCTTTGGCGAAAACCTCACTGAGGGCAAAGGCCGCACCCCGCGCGCGGCAGTAGTCGGCGACGGCCGCAAGCTCGGCGTCGGTATCGCTGCCGAAGCGATTGATGGCAACCACGACCGGGACGCCGTATTTCTGCATATTTTCAATATGCGCACCGAGGTTGACGATTCCCTTTTCCAGCGCGGGGAGGTTTTCGGCGGTCAGGTCGGTTTTGGCCACGCCGCCGTTGTATTTGAGGGCCCGGACGGTCGCCACAATCACGATCGCCGCGGGAGAAAGGCCGCCGAACCTGCACTTGATATCCAAGAATTTCTCCGCCCCGAGGTCGGAGCCAAAGCCGGCCTCCGTAATGCAGTAGTCGGCCAGCTTGAGCGCCAGGCGGGTTGCACGGATCGAATTACAGCCGTGGGCAATGTTGGCAAACGGGCCGCCGTGCATGATGGCCGGCGTTCCCTCCAGCGTCTGAACCAGATTGGGCTTGACCGCGTCCTTGAGCAGGGCGGCCATGGCGCCCTCTGCCTGCAGGTCGCGGGCATAAACCGGCTCGCCGCCATATGTATAAGCGACCAGGATGTTGCCCAGCCGCCGTTTGAGGTCGGAAAGATCGCTGCACAGGCAGAGGATGGCCATAACCTCGCTCGCGACGGTGATGATGAAGCCGTCCTCTCTGGGAACGCCGTTGACCCGTCCGCCAAGGCCGACGTTGACGTGGCGCAGCGCCCGGTCGTTCATGTCGAGGCAGCGCTTTATCAGCACCCGGCGCGGATCAATGCCGAGGGTATTCCCCTGCTGCAGATGGTTGTCCAGCAACGCGCAGAGCAGGTTGTTGGCCGCCGTGATGGCGTGCATATCGCCGGTGAAGTGGAGGTTGATATCCTCCATCGGAATCACCTGCGCATAGCCGCCGCCGGCCGCGCCGCCCTTAATGCCGAACACCGGGCCGAGAGAAGGCTCCCGCAGGGCGATGATCGCCTTTTTCCCGATTTTCTGCATCGCCTGACCGAGGCCGACGCTGGTGGTCGTCTTTCCCTCTCCGGCGGGAGTGGGATTGATGGCCGTAACCAGAACCAGCTTGCCGTCCGGGCGGTCGGCCGTCGCGGTGTACAGCTCCTCCGCAAGCTTGGCCTTGTACTTGCCGTAATGCTCCAGATACTCCTCTCCGATCGAGAGGTCGGCCGCCACGTCCGAAATCGGGCGGATCGGAGCGGACTTTGCAATTTCGATATCGCTCAGCATAGGATTTATATCCTCCTTCTTAATTCAAAGCCGCCGGAGAACCGGGGACGTGTAAATGTATAATAGATTCGGGCGCGTCAACCATGTCGCGCCCACTCGATCGGGATTTGGCCGCAAAAAAGGCGGCGGGGTATCAGCCTCATTTTGCGAAAAGCAAAACAAATCCGTCATTTGGACGGGGGCCCAGAGTCCCGGTGCTTTTACCGCCGAGATTCGGCCGTGCGCACTCTGCCATGAACCCATTTTGGGGAGACGCCCGCGCTATGTTCGAATCACATAAGGCTATAGGGCGTCTTCGCCTCGCCACAAATCCCGGGGAAAATGGGCCTTTGTAAAAGCGCCGGCCACCTCCGGGTTGGCAAAGCC
>UQRS01000088.1 GCA_900543525.1 uncultured Oscillospiraceae bacterium | reverse complement strand
ATTTTAATATGCTATAATCCATCTTGAACAATCGGTGTAGTATCTGAGTATTCCAAATCTACAGGCCGATGAAATTTTTAAAGGAGTGTTGTTTTAATGAGAAACTCACTAAAACGCAAACTGTCATTGCTGCTCGCAATTGCGCTTGTGTTCACAATGGCACTGCCCACCGGGCTCCTGGCCTCCGCGGCCGAGGGCGACGGTGAACCGGGAGCGGAAGAGCCGGTCATTCAGCCGGTTGCCGCTCTGGAAGAGGATGTCACCAATAAGGTAGACACCGCGTCTATTGCTTCGACGACCGCCGGATTCAACGGCGAGGGCGCTGCGAACATTTTCGACAACATGCCGAACACCAAGTTCTGCGGCATGGTTACGCCTTCCGCCGCTTCTCCGCTGGAGTTTACCTGGGATATGACCGAAGAGGTTGCTATTCAGGCGTATGCCATCACCTCTGCGGCCGACTCCTTCAAGTTTTCTACCCGTGATCCGAAGGCCTGGACCTTCTATGGCTCTGCCGACGGCGAGACCTGGGTTGAGCTGGACAGCCGCGCCGGACAGGGCTTTGGTGCGGACGGCCTCACCCTTCTCTACACCTTTGAGAATACGACGGCTTACAAGCACTACAAATATGCCATCACCGCCAACCGCGGCGCGGACATTGTGCAGTTTGCCTGCGTTCAGCTTTCCACCAAGAAGTTCGACCGCGACGCGGACAGCGAGACGATCGAGCTTGCCGCTGCTTTCGACGCCAAGCTGGAAGCGCTGGGCGTCGTAAATGAGGAGACCTACAAGGGTCAGGAGACGATCGAGCAGGTTGCCGCCCTCCGCGCTGAGTATAAGGCACTGAGCACCGCCGTGCAGGAGAAGGTTAGCAAGCTCAGCATCCTCGAAGCGGCTGAGGCTTACATTGCTCAGGTCGGCGCCAAGGATAAGGTAATTGCTCTGATCGCTGAGATCAAGGCGACCTATGAAGAGTATCAGGAGGAGACCTTCGTTGGTGATTTTGACTATCACCTGAACCGCAAGGTTGCCCATGCTATGGATCTCTACAACTCTCTGAGTGAAAAGGATCAGAAGGATATTGACGTCTCTATCCTGGATCAGGTTCGCAAGTTCATGGACAGCGAGCTGAACGATCACTTCGAAGTTACGGTTACCGGTTGGGATCAGGCTTCCAAGGCGACCAAGACGCCCTGGCTGATCTCCGCTACCGATGAGGAGCAGACTGCTTCTCAGGATGCCGCGACCGATGAGCTGAGGTATCAGTATGCCCGTCAGGGCTACATGCTCAGCAACTATGCCGGCAGCACCGTGAACCTGACTGCTGGTTGGGGCGATGCGATGATCGTGCAGTTCGACGGCAAGCCGAACGACAACGTTTTCAACCCCTGGAATCAGAATGGCCGTCTCTGGGCTGCGCTCTGCGTGCCGTTTGCCGGTACTGCTTTCTCCCTGAACGGTTACTTTGCCATGAACGACAATGTTACCCCGATCTCCAACGCCTTCTACATGGAGGGCAAGGTGTATCAGCAGTATCTGGGTATGTACAGATACTATGACTATCAGGATATCGACGTCCTGTCCGAGACCAACACGGCTCCGACGATCTCCAGCGTAACCAGCTATCCGGGTTATGATGGTTCTGCCGATATCACCAACAACACCTTCCGTCTTGCTTATGCCAAGTTCAATCAGGCGGTCAAGTGGGACAACGATACGCTCGGTATTCCGGCCGGCAACGCGACGCAGACCGAGAGCGGCATCATCCTGCAGAAATTTGTCTCCCCGGCTGGCGAGGCTTACATCGCCGGTTCTGCCGAGAAGATCGCGCTGGTTGACAAGAATGCCCCGCAGGCTGCGGCTTTCGTCCTGAGCGGCGATGTCATGGACATCATTGCGGCTCTGGATACCGAGAATGGCGATTTCGCCGCCGGCCTTGAGATTGCCGGTGCGCCGCTGACCGACATGGAAGACGGCATCCAGCTCTTCGCGAACGGCGCGATCTCCAACGGAGCTTTCGCTGCGAGAGGTGCGGAGACCGAGTATCTCTATGTCACCATCGACATCAACAACCTCCCGACCACGGTTGACGCCAGCAATTATGAGGCTGCCAAGGCTGCGATCGAGGCTGCCCGTAAGGCTTATGATGCGCTGACCGTGAACAAGGATAAGGTAAACACCGACCTGCTGGTTGCGGCTGAGAAAGCGCTGAATACCTATAAGGGTGATAAGGAAGCTGCTGACAGAGTTTCCGAATTGATTGCCGCCCTGCCGCAGGATCTCACTGTGGAGGATGAAGCGCAGGTCAAGGAAGCTCGTGAGGCTTATGACGCGTTGACTCCCGCACAGAAGGCGCTGGTTAAGGGCCTGAACATCCTCGTTTTCTGCGAGAGCGAGATTGACTCCCTGAGAGCTGAAGCGGTTGAGGATTTGATCAAGAAGCTGCCCGCTGATGAGGAGATTCTGAGCACCAACCTGGATACCACCGGAAAGCAGGTTAACGATGCGAAGGCTGCTTATGATGCGCTGACCGACGAGCAGAAGTCCCTTGTGGATTCCGCTCTGGTGAAGGCTCTGGAGCGGAAAGTCGAGATTGCCAAGAAGGGCTACGACAAGCTCGTGAACAAGGGCGATATTGACCGCGATGGCAAGATCACCGTTTCCGACGTTGTCGAGCTGCGTAAGCTGATTGTTGCCGGTACAATGGATGATATCGGCGATATGGACGACGATGGAAAACTGACCGTTTCCGACGTTGTTGCGCTGCGCGCTTTGATTGTCGCTGGTGCCTAAACACCTATAAAATCAAGCAGGGATATGAATCCATCGGGGTTCATATCCCTGTTTTTTTGAAAAAATGAAAATCTGCTTTTATTATAATAGAGTTGGATAACGGGATACAATCCTGAATCGGTCGGCAGTCTTTTCATACAAATCGTATACCATATACCGCTTGAGAGGCGGCCTGCCTTCGTCAAATGCGGATTGATGGCTCTACAGGGGGCGGAAGAGTGCAAAAACGTGCCGCGGCCTTGCCCTGCGCCGACTGCTTTTCAAAAGGCTGCTGCTGCTTTAGGCGGCTGCCGCGCCGGTTGCGCCGGTTGCGCCGGTTATGCCGGTTATACCGGTTGCCTTGACGCTCGGTGCTCGTTTTACACCGTGCCTTTAAACGTCGGGCTTTTTTCAAAAAATGTGCTTTTCGGCCGCAGCCTACAGCGCTCGGCGGCATTTTTTAAAGGGAGGATGAATATGATCGACTTGCATTTGCATCTGGACGGCTCCCTGTCGCCCGAACTGGTGCGCAGGCTGGCTCGCCTGCAGGGCATACAGCTTCCAAAGAAATGGGAAGGGCTTCTTCGCGCGCCGGTTCCCTGCGGGTCGCTGGAGCAATATTTGCAGCGGTTTGCGCTGCCCCTCTCGCTGCTGCAAACGGAAGAGAGCCTCGCGGCGAGCGTGGAGGATTTGCTGGCACGCCTCGATCGGCTGGGGCTGCTCTATGCCGAAATCCGGTTCGCGCCGCAGCTGCACACCGCACAGGGGTTGTCTCAGCTGCAGGTGGTGCAGGCGGCCTTGTCCGGCTTGCATAATGCGGGCTGGCGCGGCCCGGTTCGGCCGCAGCTGATCCTTTGCGCCATGCGCGGGGACGAAAATGCCTCGCAGAATCTGGAGACCTTCGAGATCGCTGCGCACTATCTGGGGCGCGGGGTGGCGGCAGTCGATCTTGCGGGGGCGGAGGCCGCCTATCCTACCGCCGATTTTCGGGAGCTGTTCGCCTTTGCCAGAAAAAGGAAGCTTCCCTTTACCATCCATGCGGGGGAGGCCGCGGACGCCGACAGCGTGGCTGCGGCGGTGGAGTTCGGCGCCGCCCGGATCGGTCACGGCCTGCGGGCGGCGACCCGGCCGGCACTGCTGGCCACGCTGCGGGAACGGGGGATTTTGCTGGAGCTGTGTCCCACCTCCAACCTGCAAACCGGCGCGGCCGCCTCAGCCGCCGCCTATCCGCTGCGGCAGTTTCTGGAGGCCGGGGTGCGCGTCTGCCTGAATGCGGACAATATGACCGTGTCGGATACCGACGTCTGGCGGGAGTATGGGTTTGCCCACGCCGCGCTGGGCGCCTCCTGCGAGGTGTGCGCAGAGTTCCTTTGCAATGCGGCGCAGGGCGCCTTCCTCCCGGATGAGGCGCGCAAAAGGCTTGCGGACGCGGTCTCCCGGCAGGTGCAAAGCGGCGCGCTGACGCGATATGAATCGTTCTGATATGGCGTCCGACGCCTTGGCATGGATGATCGGCATGCCTTTGACAAAAAATCGGGTCAACTGCATTGCGGCGGAGGGATGGCAGCCTGCTTTAGAAATCGGCGCTGCGACCCAAACGGACGGCATGTAAATACAGGTATGAAAAATGAGGGCGGCGCGCTGTCGGAGATGACCGATAGCGCGCGCCCTCTTCCCTTATACACCGGGATGAGCATGACCGTACTCGAGGATTTATATTGAAGCGCTGCCTCTTTATACGCGGCCCGGCCGGCGCCGGGTTTTGCCGCGCCGACGGGTTCAGCCTGGCGGTGCAAATTGAATCTCCGGCCTCGCGCCGCAGTTTTTTGGAGGGGAGATCAGTCGCCTGCAAAACGGGCACAGGCCGCTGCCTCTATTTCATGGCCGCCGTTTTCTTTGGTATAATTGCATAGACCGCGTACCCAATCAGGCCGCCGGCAGTATTTGTAATCACATCGGTGATATCCGCGCTTCGTGCAGCGTTGATGAGAGGCTGCAGCAGCTCGACAGACAGACTGAGTGCCGCGGTCATCAGAACGCAGCGCAGCAGCCCGCATTTTTTACCCGCGGCGCGGCGGCACAGCGGATATAAGAATCCGAACGGCACCGTCATAATCACATTCAGCACGATTTGCCGGACAAAGTCTCCGCGCCCGCTTATGGCGTCCCCGAACGGCTCCATATGCATGGGTACATATCGGTGGCTGAAGCAAAACGGCAGTGAGGCGATGACCGGCATAAGCGTCACCAGCAAAACGCCGGAGAGGTAGAGAAACAGCACCGTATTGACCGCCAGAACGCGCTTCCCACAGCGTCTCCATTTTGGGCAAAGCCACAGAAAATACAGCAGCGCCAGTGCCGCAAAGTCGAGGAAATATTTGAATAGCTTTGGCATGGCGGTCAGTTCTTCCTTTTTTCCTGCGCGGCAGGCGTTTCAAAAACGCCGTCCTGAACCGCTTCAACGGCAAGCAGAATGAGGAGCAGCAGGAAAATCACTCCCGCAAGGCAGAACGCGATGCAGGACGCAAGCCTCAGACGAAACAGCAGCAGGATAATACTGATAAGCAGGAAAAGCCCGATCCACTTGAGCATAACCGAGCATATTCAGCTTGTGCCTGCGGTGTGTTTTATAAGTTGTGAGTGGCTTTGCTTTCTTCATACAGATCAGCTCCATACCGGCAAATCAGCGATGTTACGATAAACATGATGCCGAGAGTTATCGAACCAGAGGTGCTTGTGCAAAGGGGAGCAACACCCTGCAGAGCCTGCTCCATCACGGCGTGAATGATTACCGCGACGATCTGTGCGCCGAGGGGGAGGCAGATGGTCAGGATGCCCAGACGCTGCATTTCCTTCGCCCCTTCAAGGTTGAACGGCGTGCCGTCCGCAAGCTCGCGCTTAAAATAATGCTCTGCGAATTTGGCAAGCACAGCCTCTCCTGCGCAGAGGATCATGCCCGCCGCCATAGCCGCATACACCGTGCCGGTGGTGACCTCTGCTTCCGTGTTCAGAAAGCTTTCCAGCGTTGCACCGCCGATTTTCAGCGTCGGCGCACCGAGCGCCATGCTGAGAATACCGACAATACAGCCGCAGAAGCCAATGATACAGAAGATAAACAGGATTTTGCTGAGGACCTTTCCGATTTTTGAGAGCGCTTGAATGGCTTTAAGTGTTCTCATTTTGAGGCCTCCTTTGCCGGTTTATGAGTCCCTCGTTTCTCCCGATTGATACCATATACAGCGTTCTGCTTACGCATTGTCAGCATAGTGCGTCAGAATCTGCTGCGTCATTTTGCACGGGTAATATGCATGGTGTCGCTTTTCTCTTTTTTCGGACTTCCGTTAAAAACAAGGATTTTCATCTGTGATTCACCTTAGCCTTTCTCATTCTTCTTCCGCCGGACAAGCTCTCTGATCCAGACGAAGCCAACTGCCAGCAGTGCAAAGCTGCTGGAAAGCACCGAGAGTACAGTATCGCAGGTATCCTCTAAAGCGGGATGCTTTTTCATAAATTCCTTCATGCCTTCTCCTCCCCCAAATAAAAGACGCAGCACAAACCGATCCTTTCGGATTGCACTGCGTCTTTAAGCGTCTGGCGTGTTGATTTCTTCAATTTTTCCGTTTTTAAAACGAATTATGCAGGTGTATTTGCACTTCGGGCAGAAGAGGGGAAAATCCTCCAACACCGTGTGCGGCCGTATCTGCGTCCTTGTTTTGCTGCCGCACCTGGGACAGCAGAGCCAGCCTGCCCTGACGTTCTCCTTTTCCGTCATGAAGAAGGTCACCTCGCTTTACCGGAAACCAGCGCCCCAAAAACAGCGTCGCGGTCAAAGCTGCCGGAGGCAAAGCCGGGAATCTCCTTGATGGATTTGCATATGCTGAGGCTGAAGCCGGTCAAAATCTGTCCGATCTCCCGGTCGGAGTAGGGGCAGTCGCCGGTCACAATCAGCGTGGACAGGCTGTGCACGACGAACCACAGATCACGGAAATAGAGGTCTGCCTCCTCGGCGGTGATACGGTAAACCTTTACAAGCGTCGGGCGCACAAGCTCCTGCAAATGCCGCATGGACTTCATGACGCTGCACGCCTGATCCTGCGCCCGCGTCAGGAACAAAAACCGGTAAAGCTCCGGTTCTTCCCGCGCGAACCGGATATACTGCATTCCGACGCCGAAGAACGGAATTTTTTCTTTCAGTCCCGCCTTTGTATAACCGTCGTAAACGCACACCGCCGCGGCGTAGACCTCCTGCCTGACCCCTTCCATAGAGCCAAAGGCGGTAAAAACCGGCTGGGTGGAGGTGCCAAGCTCGTCTGCCATTGTCTTTGCGGTCAGACCGTCGACGCCCTTGTCCCGTACGACGCGCATCGCCGCTTCTACCATTTCCTCTTTTGTGAACTTGTTCTTCGGCGCCACAGCCCGCACCCCTTCATTTTTTAAAATAGATTGTTCGATACATATTGAACGATGTATATTGAGCATTATACTCCCCCAAAATGCAGCTGTCAATAGCCTGGAAAGCCATTCCTTATGATTTTTCACCTGTTTTTTGTGCCGATGGCCTGAGAAAGCAGAATAAAAATCCCGTTCGCAACCCCCATCGCGGCAGAGGTCGGTATCAGAAAAAAGGGGAAGGCGGGTTCCATTTAAGCGGAATCTGCCTCTCTTTTTCGGGTTTTGCGCCTGCCTCTATGCTGTGCGATGATCTTACTCACGCCTTGCAATTTTGTGGATAGAGGGCAGCTCGTCCGGCGCAGTACATACGAGGAGCTTGTGAAGCAGGATGATATTTACTGCCGATTTATCGGCGTCCGGTTCGATGCCTCCACACTCCGTACTCCGGAGAAAGAAATCAGGCGTTGGATCGAAAGTATCGGATAAAATCCCAGCATTGCAGGTTGGCAGGCAATGCAAACTTGTACCGGTCTACGTATTTTGCGGGAGGTATTGGCCCCATACCTCCCGTTAATGCTTGCCGGGGACGATTCCCCAAACCTCCTAAGGACGCCGCCTGCGGCGGCGGCGCGTTTTCTGTGAATGCCGTTTTCCATATCAGTGTAAAGGAAAAAGCTTTTGCAAATAGATTTCCCATTCACACTGCTTTTCTCTTACCCATCCGCTTGGTTGAGGTCGATTTTCAGAATATTTCCATACCCCCTCTGAACAGCACCCCATTTGTTAGACAAGTATGATATACTATCTAATAAGTGGGGTG
>UQRS01000087.1 GCA_900543525.1 uncultured Oscillospiraceae bacterium | reverse complement strand
CTTCGGTGGGATTCCGGTACATACTCGAAGGTCTTATAATATAAGGCTTTTGAGTATGTACCGGAGCCTTCGTTTGCCACTTGACGAAGGCCCCGGTATTCTAAAACCAGTTATGCGGTTTGCAGTGCCGTGGATTTAGTCGATCTGGGTTACAGTCATGGTAACCTTGAAGTCGATCTTTCCGGCCTCGTCCTTGTTGGTCGCGGCACGGTTGCCAAGTGCGGTATCCTTGGCGTTGGTCTGATAAGCGCCTTCGGTTTCATCCTCAAACTGCCATGCCCAGCTGACCGAGAGGTTCTCCGACGTTTTGGTGGAGAGATCGGTGCCGGCAGGATAATTCTGAGAATAGTTCTGGATTGCAAACTTCACGGCGTTTTCGAGGGCTTGGACGTTACTGATATCCTGGTCGAGCTTATCTTTTCCGCCAATTTTGAATTCCTCCCCTGCAACGGTGAAAACAAGGGGACAGTATTCCTCATTGCCGGTGGTCCAGTTGGTGAGGCTGAAAGTGTCGGCATTATAGCTTACACGAACGGCAACCTCGGGCGTGCCGGTCATGGCAAAGGAGCCCAGCTTCTTGCTGGTTCCGGGCGCAACCAGCTTGTCCTCATCGCTGGAAACGACGCTGCTGGCCGCAATTGTAAAGGAACCGTCATGTGTCGTATAGGTCTTGTCGAACATTCCGGAGCTTCCGATGATGGTAACGCCGAATTTGGCGACTCTCGCGCTGTCACTGCCGCTTTTGCTGGTTACATACTTGGCGAAGGTGCTTCCCACAAAGCAGGAAGTGATAAGTACGAGTGCAGTGAGAACTGCGGCAGTTTTCATTGTCCAGTTGTTTTTCTTAGCCATTTTTTATTTCCTCCTAATACATTAAATGTGCTATAATTTACAGCATTATGCTGCAGTATATAATTTGCAGGCATATGGTGGCGGATAGCCTTGCAAAATAGCCAAAGGTTATATATGCTTTTGAGGGCCGGCTTGCTGTTTTTCCGCCTTGAGTCGCTCAAGCTCCTCCTTGAGCTTTTGGGTTTCATCACTGCCTTTTCTGGCCTGACGCTGCCGGCGGATAATGTCATATATGATGAAGGCGCAAACCGGAATGCCGATAAAGACCGCCATTCCAAGGGGCTTTTGAAGGAATATGGCAAAATCCCCCAGCCGCGGAATCCTTCCGGCGTATTTGCCGATGATCTGATCGGACGAAATCGGCGGGTCCTCGGTGTTGTTGGCGTCGCCCTTAGTGGTGAAGAGCTTTTGTCCGTTCTGCTCCTCAATTTTGACAATCCTGTGGGTGACTACGATTTTGTCATCCATGAAGGAGACAATGTCCCCTTCCCGAAGGGCTTCGACATCCGGCCGGGTGCAGAAGATGAGGTCGCCGACCTCAATATGATCCTCGGCCGACCCGCTCATGGAACCCGAAAGCACAACCATGGGCGCCACGCCGAAAACTGTAGGCGGTTTGTCGGGATGGAGCGTACCTTTTATGATGATGGTCAGGTTGCAGGCCAGTATCACCAGGAGCAGCGCGCAGAGCACGCCGCCGATGGCAAACAGGACTCTGCCAAGTGGGGAGCGTTTCATTTTGCTATACCTCCGTTTCCATAAGGCTGCTCAGCTGGGTTGAAAAATGCGCCTCGGCCTGTGCGTGGCTTTCAAAGTGGATGACCTTTTCGGAAATGTATTCCGAAAGGCTGGAAAGCTCGGCCAGGCTGTATCGCGAAAGCGCCATGCAGTTGATGAGGTTGAGAATCCGGATGGGCTTTTCGCTGCGAATGTCCGAGATATACTGGCAGCCGAGCGCCATTTTGAGTTCTTCAAAAATACTGTTCATTGCACTTCTCCAAAAAGCCGGGGACGACGCCCACTGGGCAGTTTTTTATAAATTTTTGCAAAACAAAAAGGCCGACTGCATCCACAAAAAGTGTTTGCAGTCGGCCGGTCATGCATCATAAAGGATGTTTAGACACCATAACTTTGCGTCTCTGCCTTTCGGCAGATTTGCCTTTTAAAATTCTTTTGGTAAATATATTTGTATCACAAAAATCCGAGGAATGCAAGTCTTTTTTACCCGATTGAAAAAATTTAAAGCGCGGCAATTCCCGAAAGGATTTTTTCATACTCGGCCTTCACTTCGCCGAACAGAGGCGCGGCGCCGTCGAGGCTGCCGGTTCGCAGCAGCTCGGTCAGTGCGGAGGCGCTTTTGTAAAGCCCGGAGAAGCCGAGGTTTGCGCTGATCCCTTTCAGGGTGTGCGCGGCGCGGAAGGCCGGCTCGACCTCGCCCGCTGCAAGGCTTCTCTCAAGCTCGGAAAAGCTTGGATCTTCGGCGAACTTTCCTACAAGCCGGGCGATCAGCGCCGTACTTTCAAGGCGCGCGGCAACCTCGTCAAAATCCGAGCCGATGGATGTATAAAATTCCGAAAGCTCCAATTCAAACCCCTCCCTTTGTGTATTTCCAGATCGCCTGGATAAGGCTGCTCTGTGAGATCGGTTTTGCGATGTGGCCGTTCATGCCGGCGCTCAGACAGGCGGCGATATCCTCGTCGAAGAGGTTGGCTGTTATGGCAAGGATGGGCACGGCCTTTGCGTCGGGGCGATCCAGCGCCCGTATAGCGCGGGCGGCATCGGTGCCGCTCATGACCGGCATCATCATGTCCATGAGGATAACGTCGATTTCTCCCGGCTTTGCGGCTGAGAAAATTTCGACAGCCGCCTTGCCGTCCTTCGCCTTGACGATTTCTGCGCCGCCGTTTTTCAGGAAATGCTCGGCAATTTCCATGTTCAGCTCGTTATCCTCGGCAATCAGAACGCGCAGGCCGCTTATGTCCGTTTTGTCGGTGCGGGCGGCCGGCGCCTCCTCCTTCTCGCGCAGGGCATAGGTAAAGGGCAGGATGATTTCAAACCGGGTGCCGTGATTTTTCCGGCTTTCGACATGTATCCGGCCGCCGATGGTATCGGTCAGCTTTTTGACCACCGACAGGCCGAGGCCGATTCCGCTGCTGCTGTACAGCGCTTCGGAGGCCTCCTGCGAAAAGGGCTCAAACATGCGCTTCTGGAATTCCTCGCTCATGCCGATGCCGTGATCCGTGCAGGTGAAGGTGTACTCTCCATAGCTGTCGTTTTGCGCCGTCTCTTTGATAGAGACAAGGACGGTGCTGCCGCTGCGGCTGTATTTGATTGCGTTGCTGACGACGTTCAGAACGATCTGCTGAACATACAGCGGTTCACCGAGGACCTGGTCATGAAGGATGTTTATTTCGCTGCATTCAATGGAAACGCTTTTGTTTCGCGCCTGACATTTTACGATCGAGTAGATTTTGCGCATCGCCTCATGCAGGGAGAAGGAGCGTTTGGTCATCTTGAAATTTCCCGAATTCAGCTTGTTGATGGTCAGAATATCGTTGACCAGCTCCAGTAGAAAGGTGGCCGCCTCTCTCGCCTTGTTCCGGCAATCGGCCAGCGTTTGCGGATCGTCGGGGTGCTGATCCTCGATCTCCATCATGCCGAGGATCACGTTGATCGGTGTGCGGACGTCATGACTCATCTGCCGGAGGAAATCGGTTTTAGCACGGCTGGCTCTCGCCTCATTGGCGACGGCCTGCTCCAGCTTTTGTTGATATTCAAGCTCAAGTCGCTTTTGGGCATCAATGCTTTTCGTAACCAGAAGAAAGCTTGTAACCTCACCGTCCGGGGTCACGTCGTTCGGGATAATCATGTCGTTGAGCCACTCGCCCCGGTAATTCTGGTAGGAGATTTCGATATAATCCTTGTCCTTGAGGCGGCTGCTCATGGTGGGAAAATCGCAGAAACGGCGGAAAGCCTCCCGGTTGGCATCTGCAACGTATGGGAAAAAGATTTTTTCAAAGCTGGCGGCAGCATTCATGCGGCTGTCATATTCCGGAAACTCGCTCTGCCCGGACAAAAACTCCAGCCGGTTGCTTTTTATGTTGACAAGAATGTTGGTCAGATAAATTTTGCTGACCGAGCGTATGATTTCAAACTGCCGGCCGACCTCCTCCAGATGACGGTTCCGGATCCGGTTGTGGATCAGGACGACGAAAATCATCAGGATGCAGTAGGTGGCAAGCGCCATAAGCATGAGGCTGTGACAGAAGGAGAAAACATCCTTCTGCTCAAAAACGGCATAAAGCTGATAATTCTGGAAGGAGGACCGGCCGCCGTAATAGCTCCGCCCGTCGGCCGAAATTCGAGCCAGCCTGCTGCCGGCGGCGGTGCGGTCGAGCTCGGCGATGCAGGCGATGTCGGCAGCTCCCTTGCGATAATCCTCCTCCTGGCTGGAGCCGACGACCGTCTGCCCATCGGTTATGTAGAGCTTGCCGTTCAGGTTGGAGTCGTATCCGGCCAGCATATCCTCAAGCGCCAGCTGAAAGGACGTGCGCGCGTCACTGCTTTGGTAGCGCACGGCAAAAACAATCCCGCCGGAGTCCTTCCGTGCGGCCGCGCCGATGTCGTAAAGGCTTCCCTCCCTGGCCACGCGTGAGGCATATATTTTCGAAGGGGAGGTGACGATCTTCTGAATGGCGGGGTTGGCGATAACGTCGCTCCAGTCGGAAAGCCCGTTTCCGCTTTTGCAATACTGATACTCCGGCTGAAGGTTCTCATCCAGTATGAAAAGGCAGGCGAGCCGCTGCATCTCGGCAAAATCCCGGACAAAGTCGTCGGTGCGGGCTGCCTCACTCACCGAGAAGGTATAGCTGATGCTCTGCGCCTTTTCGGTGAGGCGAATGAGGCTCTTGATCTCATCCGAGCCCAGCACCTCGGTATAATCCAGGCATTGGCTTTTCAGATAGGCCAGGGAGCGGTCAAGGTTGTTCTGCGCCTGCAACTTGCTTATACCGCTTCCGAACAGCATCGCAGCCCCCAGAGTGGCCAGACCGATCAGGATCAGAAGAAGGTAAAAATGCAGCTCGGAAAAGAGCTTTTTTCTCGCTTTTCTTGTCATTGTGCATCCTCCGACAGGGCTTTTTCGGCGTCTATATCGTATTTCGAGAGGATCTCGGCAATGCTGCCGTCCTCCCGCATGCCGCGCAGCACATCGGTCAGCTTTTCGGCAAGCTCCGTGTGGGTGCCCTTCAGAAAGGCGACGCCAAGCTCCGCCTTGATCAGAGGTTCGTCAAGCGTGCGGTACGCCTTGTCCCAATCCTTCATATAGCTTTTGTATGCGTTTTCGTGGCCGGCGCAGGCGTCGACGTACTCATCCTTCATGGCCGAAACCACATTGGCCATGGTGGGAAAGGTATAAAGGCTCTGGAGTTCGGTTTTGCCATCCGGTCCGCCGCTTAAAAACAGCTCCTCCGTTTTGGAGCTGTTCTGGACGGCGACCCGCTTGCCGTTCAGGTCGGAGAGGGTCCGGATGTCGCTGTCCTCCGGGACGATGACCACCTGCCGGCTGGACATATAGGGGCCGGCCCAGGTGTAGCGATCCTCCCGCCCATTCATGGTAAAGCAGCCCCAGAGGCAGTCCACCTCTCCCGATTCGAGGTAGTTGTCCTTGATCTGCCATTTGATCTGCCTAAAAACCGCCCGATAGCCAAGGCGGGCGCAGGCCTCTGCCGCGATGTCGATATCCACGCCCGTATATTGATCGTTCATGTAAAAATACGGCTCGAAAACATCACTTCCGATCGTGAGCATCGGAAGCTGCGCGTCCGCCTCCTCATCCGCCCCTTTGCAGGAGCAGAAAATCATGCAGAAGGCCAGAACCAGAGCCAGCAGGGGCAAAAAGGCCGCTTTTCGCAAAATATCACCTCATCATCGAATTTGGGGATTGTATACCTCGTCAAGAAGCCGCCGCCTGACCGACTTGAGGCATTGTACAAGCAGGGGGTTGAAAACGCCGCATTCTCCCTGCTCGATCATCTCAAAGGCTTTTTCGTGGGTGTACGCCTTTTTGTACGACCGCTCGCTCACGAGGGCGTCGAAGGCGTCGGCGATCGAGACCACCTGGGCGGAGATGGGAATTTCCTCTCCCTTCAGCCCGTCGGGATAGCCCTTGCCGTCATACCGCTCATGATGCCAGCGGCAAATCTCGGCCGAGATTTTAAGCAGCGGCTCGTCCGCGTATTCGTCAAGGCTTTTCAGCAGGTTTTCCCCTATGACGGTGTGCTGCTTGATCTGCTCAAACTCCTCGGCGGTCAGCTTTCCGGCCTTGTTGATAATTTTGCTGTCGATGCCCATCTTGCCGATGTCGTGCAGGGTGGAGGCGGTGGCCATCATGGCGTAGGTCTGCAGATTCAGGGAATATCGGTCGGTCATGAGCATCAGCTGCTCCAGCATGATCGAGGTGATTTTCCGCATGTGCTCGATGTGGGGGACGCTTTCGCCGTTTTTCAGGCCGATCACCCGGCTTAAAATATCAATCATCATGCGGTTTGAGCGCTCCTGCTTTCTGGTTTCCCTGGTCGCGATGGAGAGCAGCCGCCGCTGCTTTGCATAGAGCTTTATGGTGTTCAGGATACGGCGGCGCACGATGTTCGCGTCAAAGGGGCGGCTGATGTAATCGCTCGCGCCGAGGTCGTACGCCCTGCGGAGATTCTGCGCCGAATCGTCGGCGGTTATGATGATCACCGGAAGGTCGTCCGTGATCTCCAGCCGGTTCAGCTCGGCCAGAACGTCAAAGCCGCTCATGGCCGGCATAACGATGTCAAGCAGGATGAGAGAAATGCTGCTTTTGCCGTCCTCCAGCATGGAGAGGCAGGTCGCGCCGTCGGCCGCTTCGAGCAGGTCAAAATCACCCTGCAGCATTTCCCGCAGCACCATGCGGTTCAGCGCGGAGTCGTCCACGATGAGGATTTTCTCCCTGGCCTCGCCGGGAGTTTTGCCGGGGTCGGCCTCCGGCACCTCGGCCGCCATGCGTTCGGTGAAGAAGGTGTTTTTCTGATTTTTTGCGCGGTACATGAGGCGGTCGGCGCGGCCTACCGCCGTGTCGCAGATCTCGTCTCTGGCCATGACACCGCCCGTGCTGACGGTGATTTTGGGGCCGTCGGCGCCTTTGATGGACAGCGCCTCGATTTTTTGCTGTATTTTTTGAAGGGTATCCTCAAACCGCTTCTCATCGGCGTCGGGCATGATAAGGAGAAACTCATCCCCGTCGAAGCGTATGAGCATGTCCTGCGGCTCCATAAAATGCTGAATGGCGTTCGCAATCATCAGGAGCGCCCGATCACCGAGCGTGTGACCGTAGGTGTCGTTGCACAGCTTGAAGTCGTCCACGTCAATGACCGCCACACCGCCGGAAATCGAGCGGTATTTCAGCTTCATTTCATAAAAATTGCGGTTGTGAGCGCCGGTCAGGGTGTCCCGATAATTCTCCTTGCGTATCAGCTCGATCTGGCGCTCGTACCGGTTGACAATGTTGCTGATGTCAAGGCGGGCGTAGGTGATGAACTGCTTTTGATCGTCAACATAGGTAAATACGGCCTTTTTATAGGAAAGCTCGCCCCTCTCGTTGATCATTCGGAAGAACAGCTCATATTCGTCCTGCTGTTCGAGGGCGTTTACGACGGCGTCGAGGCGCATGCCGTCAAAGACGTATTTTACATCCTCGGCGACAAGGTATTTGGAGAAAAGCCGCTCCATCTGGCTGTTATAGTCAAACTCCTCCATAGGGGCGTTCGGCCAGCGAAGGGAGTGCACAACTACATACGTTCCGGTTTCGGCATCAATGTTCAGGATGTTGTCAAAGGAGAAAGTGACCGATTTGTAGAGGGAGGCGTTTTTGACCTCATCATATATATTCCGCCCCGAAATCAGAATTGTGTCCGGCGCGTCGGTCTCCACGGTTATGTTGTACCACATCAGCCCGGAGTCGTTCGCCTTGAAGCGGAGCTGAAAATGCTCGGCGGTTTTGCCCGAGCTTTGAAAATGGTCGAGATATCCGCGGTTCAGGTAATGCGACCAGTTATAATCGCTGATGTCCAGCTTGCATTTTTCTCTGAAAATTTCGGTAAGCGCGTCCACCGATCGGGATTCCCCCACAAGGAAGGGGGCGATCTTGTCATGGTGGATCAATATCCTTTGCGTTGTGGCGTTGTATTCCCAAAGAACGTCGCAGCAGCGCGCAAGTGCATGAATGAAAAGATTGTTTTCGGCCATCAAACCACTTCCATCGGTATCTTATTGCGGTAATCATAGTAATTTTAACCCGCGGCCTTTCTTTTTGCAATATTTTTGTGAGGAAAATTTGGAGCCGCGGCGGTTATATTTTCCCGATCGGGGAGGAGGCGGTTTTTGTTCGTCCCTGTGTATTCTTCACAAATCGTGTGTTTTGCAGTGGAAAGATAAGGAGTGAATATCATGGAACAAAAACTCAGCATACTGCTAACCGTTATGATTTTATTATGCAGCGTATTTTGTGTGCCGCAAGCATCGGCAGTCTCCGGCTTTATCGGTGAAGTGAAGGATCCGTCCACGCTGCCCGCATGGGCGGATCAGGCCACCCTTCGTCGCATTGTGAAAAACGAGTATAAACGTATGACGAAACTGAAAAGCACTGTAGATAACGGCGTTTCCTACTTCGACTACGGCCAGACAACGGATGATTGGATGTATACTTATCAACTTATCATCGCAGGATCGGATGAAATCAAAGATCAAAGCTATATGATCCAAGTGTTTACAGGTGGAACTTCTTCCTGTTCGTGTGAAGGTTGGGGCAATGGCATATCCGCCATCGTTGTAACAGAAGAATCTTACAAGAAAGGAAAGGCTTATACTGTGCGTGACGCGTTTGCTCAATATTTTTTACTGGCGTCTACAAGCAGTAGTACTTCTGATATGCCGTGTGGACAGCAGTATTGGATTGGGGACA
>UQRS01000086.1 GCA_900543525.1 uncultured Oscillospiraceae bacterium | reverse complement strand
CATCGGTTGACAAGGGCAAGTTTAACGTGAAACATAAAAAAGGAGGGACGGTTCATGATAAGTGCCGGTCTGATCCGGAGAAATGCCGCCACCGTTTTGAAGGGCATCCTGCCGCAAAGCATGGTGATTGCCGGCGTTTTCTGCCTTTTCTCCCTGTTTGGAATTTTTGTCGGGCAAATGATCTCGATTCTTTGTCCCGCTTTCATCTGCACGGGCGTTATTTTTTTCATTTCGGCGCTGTGCAACATCTTTCTCTCCACGCCGCTGGCGCTGGGGATTCAGCGCTGGGTCTGGCGGTTGACCGGCGGCGCCGACGACAGCCTGCGAACCGTGTTCTACGCCTTCGGCGCGGGGGAGAATTATCGCCGCGCGCTCTGCTTTTCGCTGCACTATAATCTCCGCCTGTACGCCGTCCGGCTCACCGTTCTTCCCGCGCTTTTTCTGAATTCCAAAAATCTGTCGGAGGGGCTTACCTTTTCGGCGCCTGACGGGGTCGAGGCTTTTCTTTCGGCCGGCGCCGCACTGCTTCAGATGGCCGGAATGTTTCTTTACCTCTTTCTGGCGCTGCGCTATTTTCTCGCCCCCTACCTGCTGGCAGGCGACGACCGCCTCTCCCCGGTGGAGGCGCTGCGGCTCTCCTTCAAAATCATGCGGAAAAGGGTCGGCAGGCTGCTTGGCTTTTCGCTTGGATTTATCGGCTGGATACTGCTTTGCATGCTGATTCTGCCCATTCTTTATGTGCTCCCGCTGATCTGGATCAGCAGCGGAATTTATGCCCGGTACCTGATTTCCGACTATAATCAATCCTTGGCAGGAGTTTTTTTATATGCCTGAGCTTTACATGCATCCCATGCGTTCGGGGGAGGATTTTGCCGCCCTCAGTACCTTTGCCGCCGGCATCTGGCGAGAGCATTTTACCCCCATCCTTCCGGCCGGACAGCCGGAATATATGATTGAGAAATTTCAGTCCGCGGCGGCAATGGAGCGCCAAACGAAGGAAGAGGGCTACCTCTATTTTCGGATGGAGCGGGAGGGAAAGCCGGTCGGATATTTTGCCATCAAACCGGACGGCGACCGCCTTTTTTTAAGCAAGCTGTATGTCGAAAAATCCGAGAGAGGCAAGGGATATTCCTCCGCCGCACTGGATTTTATCAAGGCATATTGTAAAGAAAAAGGCTTCCCGGCCATATGGCTGACCGTCAATCGGTATAACGACGGATCCATCGCCGTCTATCGGCATTTTGGCTTTCGCGTCATTGAGGAGAAGGCAACCGACATCGGCGGCGGGTATGTAATGGACGACTATTTTATGGAGCTTTCGGTGGAATAACGCTCTGCTAAAGTTAAAACATTATAACAAATTGATAATGTGCGGCAGAAACTTTGAAGCCTTTGCCTTGTACGAAAAAAAACGGAAGGAAAATTTTCCTTCCGTTTTTTTATTTTGTTTTTATATCGCTTTTTTAAGGTTTATTCTTCCTCATCCTCCGGGATGGAAGCTTCTTCCTCCGGCTCCTGCTCCTCAGCCGAAACAGTCGCCGCGTCGGCCTCCGGCGCCTCGGGCAGAGAGGCCTCATTCTCGCTGTGGGCGGCGCGGGCAATGGTCAGAATCCGCTCGCCGTCGGCAACGCGCATGACCCGCACTCCCTTGGCCGGGCGGGAGAAGGTGCTGATCTCCGCAATCGGAATCCGGATGATGATCCCGTCGGAGGAGATCAGGATGATATCCTCATTTTCCTCCACCACGCACATCGCGGCAACGTCGCCGTAGCTTGCGGTGCGGTAGTTGATGATTCCCTTGCCGCCACGGGACTGGATTCGATAATCCTCCGCCAGGCTGAGACGGCCATACCCGGTCTCTGTCACGGTGAGAAGCTTCGGATTCCCGGTAAATACGGTCATGCCGATAACCTCGTCACCCTCCTTCAGGTGGATGGCCCGCACGCCACGGGTCACACGACCCATCGCACGCGCGTCGCTTTCGGGGAAGCGGATAGCCATACCCTTTTTGGTGGCTACCAGAATCTCCTGCTCGCCGTCGGAAAGCTGAACAAACCGCAGCTCGTCCCCTTCCTCCAGCACGATAGCGATCACGCCGCTCTTGCGCACATTCTGGAACATGCCGAGCGTGGTCCGCTTGATAATACCCTTGGCCGTGACCATGCAGACATACCGATCCTCATCAAATTCACTGAGCGGCAGCATGATGGTGATTTTCTCATCCGGCTGCAAAGGCAGAATATTGATCAGATTCATTCCTTTGGCGGTACGGCCGCCTTCGGGAATTTCATAAGCCTTCAGCTTATACACCCGACCCTGATTACTGAACATCATAACATAATCGTGAGAGCAGCAGACAAACATCGATTCGACGTCGTCATCCTCCCTCGTCGCCATGCCCATGATTCCCCTGCCGCCGCGGTGCTGCGTGGCATAGGTTTCGGACGGCAGCCGCTTGATATAGCCCTGCTCCGACCGGGTGATGACGCACTCCTCCATCGGGATGAGATCTTCAATATCCACCTCGCCCGAAACCGCCGTAATCTCGGTCCGCCGCTCGTCGGCGAATTTATCACGGAGGTTGAGCGCCTCGGTCTTGACAATCTCCAGCACGCGGGAGTGGTTCGCAAGAATATCCTGCAAATCCTTGATTTTCTCGAGCAGAGAGGCCAGCTCCTCTTCAATCTTGCTGCGCTCGAGGCCGGTCAGCCGACCGAGCGGCATCTGTACGATGGCGGTTGCTTGCACATCATCCAGCGTAAAGCGATTCATCAGGTTCTGCTTACCTTCCGGAATGGATTTGGAAGCGCGTAGAATTGCAATAACCTCGTCAATATAATCCAGCGCGATTTTGAGTCCTTCGAGAATATGCGCACGCTCCTGCGCTTTTTTCAGCTCAAAGCGAGTACGGCGGCCGATAATCTCACACTGATAGTCGATGTAGTTCTGCAGCATCTCCTTCAAAGTGAGAATTTTGGGCTGGCCGTCGACCAGCGCCAGCATAATCACGCCGAAGGTGGTTTGCAGCTGGGTGTAGGTGAAGAGGTGGTTGAGTACCACCTGCGGATTGGCATTGGCCTTTACATCAATGACAATGCGGATTCCCTCCCGGTTGGAGTAGTCAACGATGTCGTCAAGGCCGTCGATCCGCTTTTCGTTGATCATGTCGTTAATGGACTTGACCAGCATCTGCTTGTTGACCATGTAGGGAATTTCCGAAACGATGATCTGATACCGACCGTTGCGGCCCTCTTCAATCTCGGTTCGGGCGCGCAGGGTGATCTTTCCCCGTCCGGTGGCATAGGCGGCGCGGATACCCGCGTGCCCCATAATTAAAGCCCCGGTCGGAAAATCCGGCCCCTTGATATACTGGCAGATGTCGGAAAGCTCGGCATCCGGATTGTCGATCAGGCAGCACATGCCGTCGATCACCTCTCCCAGATTGTGGGGAGGAATGTTGGTCGCCATACCGACCGCAATACCCTGCGATCCGTTGACCAGCAGCTGCGGAAAACGCGCCGGAAGAACGGTCGGCTCCTTCAGCCGGTCGTCATAGTTGGTGGTAAAATCGACCGTATCCTTGTCAATATCGTCAAGCATGTGGGTCGAAATTTTGCTCATCCGCGCCTCGGTATACCGGTAGGCGGCGGCCGGATATCCGTCGATTGAACCGAAGTTTCCGTGCCCGTCAACCAGCATATATCTCAGGGAGAAATCCTGCGCCATACGCACCAGCGCGTCATAGACGCTGGCGTCGCCGTGAGGGTGATACCGACCCAGCACCGAACCGACCGTGTCGGCGCACTTGCGGTAAGCCTTGTCCGGGGAGAGTCCGTTTTCATACATGGTGTAAAGGATTCTTCTGTGCACCGGCTTCAGGCCGTCGCGCACATCGGGCAGCGCACGACTGACAATAACCGACATGGAGTATTGGAGGAAGCTTTCCTCCACCTCATCCACAATTTCTACCGGGATGATTTTTTGTTCTTCGTCATTCCATTTGCTTTCTTCACTCACTGCGTCTCACCTCACTTATATATCCAGATTTTCGGCATAAACCGCATTTTCTTCAATAAATTTACGGCGAGGCTCTACCTCGTCTCCCATCAGGCGGGAAAAAACGTCGCTCGCCTTTTCGGCGTCGGCCATGGTTACCTTCAGCATGGTGCGGAACTCGGGATCCATCGTCGTCTCCCAAAGCTGCTCGGCGTCCATCTCACCAAGACCCTTGTACCGCTGGACGTCGCAGTTTCCGTCAAACTCGGCGATATACTTGTCCCGCTCCCCATCCGAGAAGGCGTAGAAATGCTTCTTTCCCTTGCTGATCCTGAAAAGCGGCGGCTGCGCCAGGAAAATATGCCCCTCCTCAATCAGCTGGGGCATATACCGGAAGAAGAAGGTCAGCAGCAGTGTCCGGATATGCGAACCGTCGACATCCGCATCGGCCATGACGACGACCTTATTATACCGTAGCTTGGTAATATCAAAATCGTCGCCGATTCCTGTACCGAGTGCGATAACAACCGGCGTCAGCTTATCGTTGCCGTACACCTTGTCGATCCGCGCCTTTTCCACGTTCAGCATCTTGCCCCAGAGGGGGAGAATCGCCTGATAATTGCGGTCGCGTCCCTTGACGGCCGAGCCGCCGGCGCTATCTCCCTCGACGATATAAATCTCGGTCTTGGACGGGTCGTTGGAGATGCAGTCGGCCAGCTTCTCCGGCATGCGCACCCGGGACATTCCCGACTTACTGCGCTGGAGATCGCGGGCTTTCTGCGCCGCCTCTCTCGCGTTGGAGGCCGCCATGGATTTTTCCAGAATGACCTTGGCGACGGCCGGATTTTTCTCCAGATAATCGCTGAGCTGCTGGTTGACGAGGTTATTTACCACCGTACCCATGGAGGTGTTGCCGAGCTTCGACTTGGTCTGTCCTTCAAACTGGGCGTCCTGCAGTTTGACGCTGATGACGGCCACCAGCCCCTCCTGAATATCCTCGCCCTTCAAATTCGGATCGTTGTCCTTGAGCATCTTGAACCGCCGGCCATAGTTGTTGATCGTGCGGGTCAGCGCGGTTTTGAAGGCCGACTCATGCGTACCGCCGTCGACCGTATGAATATTGTTTGCAAAGCTGATAATTTTGGTATCATAGCCGTCGTTGAACAAAAGCGCAATCTCAGCCGAGTGCTTTTCTCCGCTGACTGAAAGGTAAATCGGCGTATCATGCAGCGGGGTGCGTTTGGAGTGGGACATGATAAATTCCACATAAGAACGAATACCACCCTCATAATGGAGGGTGTCGCTCCTCTGCTCCGGCTCGGTCGAACGGGAATCGGAAAGAATAATTTTGACCCCCGCGTTGAGAAAGGCCTGCTCCCGCAGGCGGGTCAGCAATGTATCATAATCAAAAACCGTCGTATCGGTGAAGATATTCGGATCGGGCTTGAAGGTAACGACCGTTCCGGTAATATCCGTATCGCCGACAATGTGCAGCTCGTCAACGGGCGTGCCGGTCTCATACCGCTGGGCATAACGATGCTTGCCGTCGCGCACCTCCACCTCCAGCCAGGTGGAAAGCGCGTTCACGACCGAAGCGCCCACGCCGTGCAGTCCGCCGGAAACCTTATACCCGCTGCCGCCGAATTTACCGCCGGCATGCAGAACCGTAAATACAACCGAGACGGTCGGAATGCCCATCTTCGGATGAATTCCGACCGGGATGCCGCGTCCGTTATCGGTTACCCGGATCACGTCCCCTTCCAGAATCTCTACCTGAATGGTGTCGCAATAGCCGGCCAGCGTCTCGTCAATCGCGTTGTCGACAATCTCATACACAAGGTGATGAAGACCGCGTTCGCCGGTCGAACCGATGTACATACCCGGCCGTTTTTTAACAGCCTCCAGTCCCTCAAGCACCTGTATGGAATTTTCATCATAGCTTTCGGTTACCTGAGTGGATATGTTTTCTTCTTTATTCTCCAATGTTTTATCCTCCCGTTCTACATCGCCCTTGTACGCAGAGTTGTACTGGCCAATTGTGAGATATAAACCCGTCGGCCGCTGGGTCGCGTTTCGTCCCTACATACGATAAAGGATTTTGGCAGCTCGTATGTAACGTTTACAACATCGCCCTGCTTTTCGGCCTCGGCTAAATATTTTCGCGTGTGCCTTGACACCGTCGCGGTATCCAGGTCAAAAATGCCGAGAATATCCCGTTTTAAAACAATCGTGTCCGCGCCGAGATGTATATACATAAAATCAAAAATCTCTCCTTAAAAAAGCGGAAGCTTTTTCACTGCTGCGTAATATGGCCGTTTTCCATATGGAAAATTTTACCCCTTGTAAGTGCCTTTGTCTGTCCCGGATCGCAGCAGGTGATAAAAACCTGCCACCCGCCGATGTGATTGAGAATATATTCCTGCCGGGAGAGATCCAGCTCGCTCATCACATCGTCGAGGAGGGCTACCGGCTGTTCTCCCGTCGTTTCGCGCAAAACCTCCGCCTCGGCAAGCTTTAGGGAGAGTACTGCCGAGCGCTTTTGTCCCTGCGAACCGAAAGCGCGCACCGGACGATCGCTTATAAAAATTTCCATATCGTCCCGATGCGGCCCGACCGAGGTTGCGCCGGTCTGCATGTCGCCCTCTCTCGAGGCGGAGAGCGCCTCGAGCAATGCGGCGGCGTTCTGCCGCTCATTCTCGGTACAAATGTCCGCCTTTGATTGATAAGAAACCTGCAGGCTTTCCCTTCCGCCCGCGATGCCGGCATAAATCTCCGGCGCGTATTTGCAAAGCGCGTGCAGGTATCGCAGCCGATAGCGGATAATCCTGCCGCCGAGCCCGGCAATCGAATTTTCAAAAATCGAGATAAGATCGAAAATTTCCGGATGAAAGCGAATGTCCCGCAGCGCGCTGTTGCGCTGCTGCACCGCGCGGTAGTACCGTCGCTGCAAATCCATATATTTCGGATAAATCTGACTGATTGCGGCATCCATAAATTTTCGCCGTATTTCCGGCCCGTTTTCCACGAGCTTCAAATGCAGCGGAGAAAATACAACCGCATGGAAAGCGCCGGCCATATCGCCGGCCTGCTTTCCCGGAATTTTGTTCAGAGTAAATTCCCGCTTCTGACCGATCAGAATTTCCGCCGTCTGCTCCCGTTCTTCCCCGAAAAAGCGCAAACCGATTTTTGCCCTATCTTTTCCAAAGGCGGGAAGCTCGTTATCCTTCGACCCGCGAAAGCTCTTTCCGCCCGTGAAAAGCCATATTGACTCCACCAGATTGGTTTTGCCCTGCGCATTGTCGCCGTAAATGATATTTACGCCGGGGTCAGCCTCTATCTCACATGGCGCAAGATTTCGAAATCCTTCGCAGGATAAATTTATAACATGCATATTTTACACAATCTGAAAAGCGGCGCCGTCATATTCAATTTTATCCCCCGGCCGCAGCTTTTTCCCGCGCTGAAGGCAGACCTCTCCGTTTACCAGAACCTCGCCGCCCTGAATGACAAACTTGGCGTGTCCCCCGGTAGAGACGACCCCCTCAAATTTCAGCAGGTCATCCAGCCGGATAAATTCCGACTGAATAGAGACTTCCTTAATTTTCATTTTTCAACCTCATCGGCATGACCATAAAGGTGAAAGCGCTGCCGCTCACCGGCTTTACAATCATCGGCGCGAAGGAGCCGTTGAATTCCAGCAGAACCTCGTCTGTCTCGGCCGCGCGGAGGGCGTCAAGCAGATATTTGTTATTAAAACCGATCTCGATCGGTGCGCCGTCCAGATTGATGGCGCAGTAATCCTCCGCCTTGCCCATGGAGGTCACGCAGCTGATGTCCATCACATCGTCCCGGATATTGCAGCGCAGCGGGCTTTTCAGCCGGTCGTTGATCACCAGCGAAATTCTCTCCACCGTGTCGATCAGGCTGCGGGTATCCGCCCGCACGGTCGAAGCAAAAACCTTCGGCACCGTGTTTTCATAATCGATGAATTCACCGTCCAGCAGCCGGGAAATCAGAATAAAGTTGCCGATTTCAAAGCTGATGTGCCGCCGTCCGATGTTGATTACAACCGTCTCTTCCTCATCCGAGATAATTTTGGTCGCTTCGCTGACCGCGCTGCCGGTCGCAATAAATTTGATGGTATCCTGCGATGCTACGTTCTCCTCTCTTATAGCGAGGCGGAAGCCGTCGACCGCCACCAGGCGGAGAATGCCGTCCTTCATATCGAACAGAATTCCGGTATGCACCGGCTTTGCGTCGCTGACCGCCACGGCAAAGATAGTCTGCCGCACCATGCTTTTCAGCGTCTCCCCCGAAAGCTCAAGCCGCTTGCTTTCGTTCAGCGACGGCATTTCGGGAAACTCGGCGGTGTCCATGCCCATGATATCGAATTTTGCCGAACCGCTTTCGATATGGCAGATATTTTTATCGTCCGTGGAAAGCGTGATCTCCTCCCCGGGGAGGCGGCGTACAATATCGCAGAGCAGATGAGCGTTGATGATGATTTCGCCGCTTTCCATAATGCGGGCGTCCAGCGTGGTGGTCATGCCGATTTCAAGATTATAAGAAACCAGCTTGATACGCTCCTCCTCCGTCAGAATCATGATTCCTTCCAGAGCCGGGATAGTCGATTTTGTAGAAACGGCGCGCGCCACGTGTGTGATCGCTTCGTTAAAGGCTTTGCGGTCGAGTATGATTTTCATAAAATTCATCTCCCATAAAGGATGTATTCTTTGTGTTAATATAGATTATGCCGATCATACGATTATGCGATTTATGCCGATTTTTAAAATTTTCGGCGATTTTTTCTTCCAACCATTATAGATATTGGTAGTAATCGTAGGGAGGGTGGAAAAGTTAAAAACCGGAAAATCTGGAGGAAA
>UQRS01000085.1 GCA_900543525.1 uncultured Oscillospiraceae bacterium | reverse complement strand
TTTATCTTATATTCAGATATCATTGGTTAACAAGGGCAAACGCGCCTGCCCTCGTCAACCGATGATAAACCTCTCCGCTATACAAAAAAAGCAACCGGTCGGCAGGAGTCTTCCCCCTGTCAGCCGGTTGTTTTTATTTTTATGCGGTTTGCTTATTTTTCAGACGCTTCCCCCCGCAGCCGAAGGAGGCAAAATCCCCGTCCGGGTACGATCAGTGTGCTGCCGATCGGGCTGCCGCCGAACAGAACCTCGGCCGCATCCCAGCCCGTCCCGATTTCCACCGGGGCGGGACTTTCCCACCGGTTGACCGCCACGAGAATCTGTTCTCCGCCGCCCTTGCGGATATAGCAGACCGTCCCGGCGTCGGAGGACACGGGCAGAAAATCACCCCCGCAGAAGGCGGGCGAGGAGCGGCGAACCTCTCCCAGCCGGCGATAAAAATCGGTCAGCTGGCCGTCGGCCTCTCCCCACGGGAAAAAGCCGCGGTTGAACGGGTCGCTGTACCCCTCCATCCCCGCCTCGTCCCCGTAATAGAGGCTGGGCACGCCGGGCAGCGTGTATTGCAGCACGGCCGCGATTTTCAGCAGACGAAGCGCCCTCGTCCGGTCGGCCGGCTCCATCCGGCGGCCGGATTGCCAGGCACGGTCGCGGCCGTCGGCCTTTTCGCCGCCCAGCAGGGTGAGAATGCGGGCGGTGTCATGGGTGCCGATGTGGTTCATCAGGCAGTCGACCGCCGGCTTGGGATAATTTTCCAGCACGGTCATCACAGCGTCGAGGAAATCCATCGACTGCCCGGCCGTGAGAAATTCCAGTATCGCGTCGCGAAAGGGATAATTCATGACCGAGTCGAGCTGCCTCCCCAGCAGAAACCGCCGCCGCGCGCCATAGCTGATTTTGTTGCTGGCGTCCTCCCACACCTCGCCGAGGAGGAGCGCCTCCGGGTTTTCGGCCTTGATGGCCTGCCGCACCCGGTCGAGGAAGCCGTCAGGCAGCTCGTCGGCCACGTCCAGCCGCCAGCCTGCCACGCCCCGCCGCATCCAGTGGCGGAGGACGCCGTCCTCCCCGCAGATGAAGTCGGAAAAGCCGGGGTTTTCCTCCTCCACCTCCGGCAGGGTGTCGATGCCCCACCAGCTCTGGTATTTGTCCGGCCACACCTCAAATTTATACCATTCGTAATATTTTGAAGCGGTAGAGTTATACGCGCCGTCGACCGGATAGCGCCTTTTTCGGTTGAAATAGAGGCTGTCGTCCCCCGTGTGGGAAAACACGCCGTCGAGGATAACCCGGATCCCCTGCGCCTTTGCGGCGGCACAGAGCGCCTGCAGGTCGGCCGCCGTTCCGAGGAGGGGGTCAATCTTCAGATAATCGGCCGTGTTGTAGCGGTGGTTGGAGTGCGCCTCAAACACCGGGTTGAGGTAGAGGCAGCTCACCCCCAGTGAGGCGAGATAGCCGAGCTTTTCGGCAATGCCGCGCAGATTTCCGCCGTAGTAATCGTTGCCGAGGAAGCGGCCGCTTTCCACTGCCTCCGCATCCTGCCGCCAGGCCGGCTCGGCCGCCCGGTCGGTTTGCAGAAATCGGTCGGGAAAGCAGGCGGTCGGTTCGGCCTCCTCCCCCGAAGGGGCGGCGGCAGCGGCGAACCGGTCGGGAAAAATCTGGTAGAGAACGCCCCCGGAAAACCAGTCGGGGGTCGAAAATTTTGCGTCATAGACCGTCTGCTGCCAAGCGGCTCCGTCGGTCGAGAGATAGCCGTTGCCGCCGGCGAACCGGGTGACGGAGTGATAACCCGTGCCTCCGTCATAGGCGAAGGTGTACCAGTACAGCCCGGTCTCCAGCGTCAGGCGGAGCGTATAATAGCGATACTCCCCCTGCCATTCCGCCGGCGTGAGGGGGAGGCGCTCCGGTTCGGCCCGGTCGTCGCGGCGAAGTAGCATCCAGGCATTTTCACAAAGGGCGTCGCGGTGCAGCAGAAGGCGATAGGTAACCGCCTCTCCCGCCTTTACTGCGCCGAAAGGGGTTTTATAATCGGGATTGCGGGAGCAAAAGGGCAGGGTGTTCATCTGTTGCACGCTCCTTTCGGACGGGTGGATTGAGGGGGCTTAGCCCTCTTTTTCAGTCTTGCGGCCGGGCTTGCGAAAGCGCAGACGCCCCTTCGGCGCCTCTCCGTTCCGGATGAGGTCGGCCGTGCGGAAGTGGTTGTAGACGAAGATGGGTACAATCGGCACAAGAATCCAGATCACCGCAGCTGGCAGCAGGGGCAGGAGGCCGGATATTCCGATCTGTACAAGAGCGTCATAGCTCAGCAGGGCGATCAGGCCGAGAAAGCCGAGCATGACAACAAGGTCGAGGTAGAGGGAAAGGTTGTGCAGCACCCGCTGCCATTTCTTCTCGGTCGCGATCAGTCCGCAGACTGAAAAGTGGAAGAGGAAGGGGAGGTAGAGCGCACAAAACTCCAGCAGCTGCATATGGGCGTTGGAAAGATCGCGGTCGATCAGATAGGTCCGGATGATTACAGCGGCCTCCACCGCGGCCGAAATCGCGGTCGTAAGCACCAGCAGAAGAACCGGCCGCTTTTTCTTCAGCACCATGTTCAGCACCATGGCGGCAATCTGCACCGGAATCAGCAGCATGAGGTATGCATACCCGGCGCGCAGGGCGTTCTGCTCGGGCAGAATATAGGCCTGATAATCCAGCACCATCCCCTCGAACACCGTGTAAAAGAGGACGCCGAGGCCGCCCAGCATGGCGGCCGAATACAGCATGCGGAAAAGGCGCCTCCCTTCCGTTTTCGGGGTGAGGCAGAGCGCGATCAGCAGATAAAGCACCAGCGAAAGCAGGCAAAGAATGGATAAAACGTTCATATTCACATTCCGTTTCTGCCGCAAAGAGGCGGCGGTTGAAATTTTTTTGTGCTGCATCCCCGGCCTGCCGCGTAAAGCGGCAGAGCGGCCGGAGTGGCCGAGGTCGGTCGGCGCTGTCGGCGTGAGAAACAGCCGAGGCAGCAGAGATGGCCGGAGCAGCCGGAGCGGCTGAGGCATGGGAATCGGTCGAGGCGTGTATAGCCAAAGCCACAGAGGCATATCTGCCTCCACAGCTGAGGCAGCAGGCGCGGTGGGCGCGGGGAACAGCCGAGGCGCGCATAGCCGGACGGCCGGACAGCCGGACGAACACGCCTCCCCTCTCTCCGGCAAAGAGATCCACCCTCCGGCGAGGAGACCTGCCCTCCGGCAAAGAGGCCTCCCTGTTCCGGGACGGCGGCCGTAAGGGGAAGGCTGCATCCGATTTTATATAGAGATCATTATAATCCATCCGTTCCGGAAAGTAAACTGACGGCGTACAGATTTAACAATTTGTACTTTATTTTTTCTGCCTTTGTGTTATAATGTGTTCATAGTATGCTCGGGCATTATGCTTTGTATAGCGTTTTGGCCGCAACTCTGCCGTCCTATTGTCCTTTTGCGGGAGCGGCGGAATTTAAAGAAAAAGGCGGGTAAAGGATTTTGAGTATTTTAACGAAAATCTTTGGGAACTACAGCGCAAAGGAAATTAAGCGCATCCTCCCCTTGCAGCAGGCGGTGCTGGCGTTGGAGGATCAATATAAAGCCCTGTCGGATGATGAACTGCGGGAAAAAACCAATGAGTTTAAAGAGCGGCTGGCCGGCGGCGCAACGCTCGACGACATTTTGCCGGAGGCCTTCGCCGCCTGCAGAGAGGCGTCCGACCGCGTGCTCGGCCTGCGGCACTTCCCGGTGCAGATTCTGGGCGGCATCATCCTGCATCAGGGCCGTATCAGTGAGATGAAAACCGGTGAAGGCAAAACGCTGGTCGCTACCCTGCCGGCCTACCTCAACGCCCTGTCGGGCAAAGGGGTACACATCGTCACGGTCAACGACTATCTGGCGCGCCGCGACTCCGAGTGGATGGGAAAGGTCTATCGCTTCATGGGGCTTTCGGTCGGCCTGATCGTCCACGGTATGAATAATGAGGAGAAGCGGGAGGCGTATAACGCCGACATCACCTACGCCACCAACAACGAGCTGGGCTTCGACTACCTCCGCGACAATATGGTGATTTATAAGGAGAACCGGGTGCAGCGCGGCCACAACTACGCGATTGTGGACGAGGTGGACTCCATTTTGATTGATGAGGCGAGAACACCGCTGATCATCTCCGGCCAGGGGGACAAGTCGACCGACCTGTACACCAAGGCCGACCACTTTGCCCGGGGACTGAAAAAGGTTGTCGTCCGCGAGCTGAATAATAAAGAGGATAATGACGAGCTTCTGGGCGACGAGGGCGACTATATCGTGGATGAAAAGGCCAAGACCTGCACCCTCACCCCCGCCGGCGTGAAGAAGGCCGAAAGCTATTTTGGAATCGACAACCTCAATGATGCCGACAACATCACCATCGCCCACCATGTGCAGCAGGCCATCCGTGCCCACGGCATCATGAAGCGGGACGTCGATTATGTCGTCAAGGACGGTGAGGTTGTCATTGTCGATGAGTACACCGGCCGTCTGATGTTCGGCCGCCGGTATAACGAGGGGCTGCATCAGGCGATCGAGGCCAAGGAGGGCGTTACCGTCGCGCATGAGTCCAAGACGCTGGCGACCATCACCTTCCAGAATTTCTTCCGCCTGTATCAGAAGCTGGCCGGTATGACCGGCACGGCCAAGACGGAGGAGACCGAGTTTCAGCAGATTTACTCCCTCGACGTGGTGGAGATTCCGACCAACAAGCCGGTCGCGCGCGTCGATCAGCCGGACGTGATCTATAAAACCGAGCAGGCCAAATTCCGCGCCGTCATCGACACGATTGAGGCCTGCCACAAGAAGGGGCAGCCGGTGCTGGTCGGCACCGTCACGATTGAAAAATCCGAGCTGCTTTCCTCCCTGCTGAAGAAGCGGGGGATAAAGCACAACGTCCTCAACGCCAAGCATCATGAAAAGGAGGCCGAGATTGTCGCGCAGGCCGGAAAGCTCGGCGCCGTGACCATCGCGACCAACATGGCCGGCCGCGGTACCGATATCATGCTGGGCGGTAACGCCGAGTATCTGGCCAAGGCCGAGATGCGGCATCAGGGCTACAGCGAAATGCTGATCAATGAGGCGACCGGGTATGGGGAGACCGACGACGCCGACATCATCGCAGCCAGAGAGAAATTTGCCGAGCTGAACGCCCGGTTCAAGGCCGAGATCGCGCCGGAGGCCGAACAGGTCCGGGCGGCCGGCGGCCTCTGCATTCTGGGTACCGAGCGGCATGAGTCCCGTCGGATCGACAACCAGCTGCGCGGCCGCGCCGGCCGGCAGGGCGACCCGGGTGAGACGCGCTTCTTCATCTCGCTGGAGGATGATCTGATGCGTCTGTTCGGCGGCCAGCGGATCTACAACCTGATGGAAACCCTCAAGGTTGACGAGAATATGCCGATCGAGACCAAGATCCTCTCCAAATCCATCGAAAGCGCGCAGGAAAAGGTAGAGGCCCGCAATTTCGCCCAGCGCAAGAGCGTGCTGGACTTTGACGACGTTATGAACAAGCAGCGCGAGCTGATCTACAGCCAGCGGAACAAGGTGCTGGACGGCTCGGATGTCAAGGATTCCATTCTCGGCATGATTGACGAGACGATCGAGAGTGAGGCGACCCGGTACCTTTCGGACAGCATTCACGACAACTGGAATATCGAAGGCTTCCGGGATTATTTTCTCGGCTGGCTGACCACGCCGACGGATTACCGCTTCTCACCGGAGGAGCTTGGCAACACCTCAAAGGAGGAGATTGCCTCCGACCTGAAGGCGCGGGCGCACGCGAAGTACGCCGAGCGGGAGGAGAAGTTCGGCGAGCCGATCATGCGCGAGTTGGAGCGGGTTATTCTGCTGCGGAGCGTCGACTCGCACTGGATGGATCACATCGACGCCATGGATGAGCTGCGGCGGGGCATTCATCTGCGCGCCTACGGCCAGCATGACCCGGTGGTCGAGTACCGCAACGAGGGTTATGACATGTTCAACGCCATGACCGAGTCGATCCGGGAGGAGACCAGCCGTCTGATCCTCAGCGTGCAGATCCGCAATGAGGAGCAGGTCAAGCGGGAAAAGGTCGCGACCGAGACGGCCAGCAGCGGCGGGGACGGCAGCGACGCCGCGAGCAAAACCGTCCGCGGCAAGGGTAAGGTCAGCAAGAATGCGCTCTGCCCCTGCGGCAGCGGCAAAAAGTATAAGCGCTGCTGCGGCAAGGATGAGGAATAGGCCGCTTTGTCCGCCCTGCCTTTGAAGTGGGAGCGCAGGACTTTATCCCTTTGGCAAAAAATTGGCAAAATTGTCCGAAATTTGCACGCGGGGTGTAGACTTTTTCAGGCTTTTCCTGTATAATCTCATCTGTACGAAACTTGTTCAGACGGCCGGAACGGCTTTTGGCGGCCGGCCTTTCTGAATGCTTTGAAAGGAATGGAGTAAATGAACCTCTTGAAAAAGATGACGGCGGCGCTGCTGGCCGTCCTGATGCTGGCCTCCTTTGCGGCCTGCCATCCGAAGAACGAGGTGGCGCTCACCATCGGAGATGTGGACATCACAAGCGCCATGTATATGTGCTTTTTGATCCAGGCGGATGGAGAGGCACGCGACGCGGTGGACAAAGCCAACGCCGACAATACGGATTATGATTCCAACACGGTGGACTACTATGCGCAGAAGGTGGATGACACCGATTTCTCCGCCTGGGTCAAGAACCGCGCGCAGGAGGTTGCGGCGGAGTACGCAGCCTATATGACCATGTTCAAGGACAGAGAGCTGACCCTCTCGGATGAGGATCAGTCGATGATTGATACATATGTGAATCACTACTGGAACACCTACGGTTATTCGCAGATGTATGAGCCGAACGGCGTCAGCCTGTCGACCTACAAGGAGTATTTCTCCTACAGCTATAAGTCCAAGGCCTGCTTCATGAGCGTTTACGGCGCCGACGGCACCGACCCGGTCGCGGATGAGGAGGTTCGGAGCACCATCTCCGCCAATTTCGCGCCGGTGAATGTGCTCACTCTTTCCTACAGCTATAAGGACAGCGACAACAACACCGTCGACTATTCGGAGGAGGAGATTGCCGCGATCAAGGAAAAGGCGCAGACCTACGCCCAGCGCCTCCGCAATGGGGAGAAGTTCGGCCCCCTTTATCTGGAGGAGAATCCGTCGGCTGACACCTCTTCGGCTGACACGAGTGATGAGTCGATCTACGCCACTGTTTTCGTGAGCGAGGCGGCGCAGTCGTATGTTTCCTCCAGCTACTACACCCACGATCATTGGGATGAGGCCTCGGCGCTTGCTGTGGGCGAGGTCAAGGTGATCGACGATGATGATAAGTCCCTGGTGATGTACAAGTATCAGAATGTGCTGGATAATGAGAAGTACATTTCCACCCTCACCGAGCCGGCGCTGTATATCCTGAAGCAGAGCGAGTTTGAAGAGAAGATCAAGGCTGACGCGGCCGCGCTGGAGGTTCAGACGAACAGCTATGCGGTGGATCGCTTCAACCCCTCCAAGATCGAGTATCCCAAGAGCAGCACAAGCGGTTCTACGGGAACGACGGCCAGCCGGTAAATCCGATAACAAAAAAACGCGCCGAACCCGGAAGCAAAACCGGGTTCGGCGCGTTTTTTTGCCAAGTGAAAACCCCCGGCACTGCCGGGGGTTATTTGACTTTTTATAAAAGGCGTGCGGCTTAGAGAGACACAGCTTAAAGCAATGGGGCAGAAAGCACGGCGTGGAGGGTGCGGCCAAAGAGGCGGGGTGTAAAATCTTCCGGATGCGGCGGCTTCTGCAGCACCGCCTTCTTACGCGGCTTTTATGTGCGGCGGCTTCTGCTGCACCGCCTTCTCGCACGGCCTTTATGTGCGGTAGAAATCTTCCGCTTTCGCGGTCGGAGGCTGCGGCTCGGCCGGAAGCGCCTGCCCGCGGTGCTGGGGAGAACGGGTTGCCCGCCTCTCGCAAAGATTCAGCCCTCCGAGGATCAGCATAAACAAAAGCCCGGTCTGCACCCAGAGGAGGGTGAGGTCGGTGATTCCGTGGATGGCGGCTGCGGCAATCACGGCGCTGAGCAAAACCGAAATTTTCTCATCCGGCCTCGAGCGCAGGCAGTGCACCAGCGGGCGCAGGTAACTCAACACAAAAAGCAGGAGGAAAAGGGTGCCCACGATGCCGTAGCTGAGCAGCGGGTCGAGATAAATGTTGTGGGCGTGCGTGGTCGGATAGCTTCCGGGATAGTCGGCGTAGCAGTGGAAGTAGGTCATCGGTCCCCGCCCGAACAGCGGCGTGTCCAGAAAGGCGTGGATGGTCGTCCTCCATATATCGATCCGCCGTTCGGTGGTCAGCGGCGACTCGGTCAGGCGGGGCAGAAGAAGCCCCGGCGCGAAATACAGGATGAAGCAGAACAGCCCGCCCCCAAGCAGGAGGCCGCTCAGCATCTCATGCTTGCGCAGGAGGAAGAAAACCAGCGCGACGCCGATGAAAATCTCCACCCATACGAAGAGGCTGCCGCTTAAATAGGCGCTGAACATGTTGAGCAGCGCAATGCCGAAATAAAGCATCCGGTTCCCCTGATGAGCGCCGACCTTGTACGCGCAGATGATGACAACGGTTGCCGCGATGGTCGCGAAATAGTTGGCGTTGAAAAAAACCGATATGCAGCGGAAGCTGTACAGCTCGGGATGCCGGAGCTGAAGAAAGATACGCTCCAAAAACGCGACGACGCCGATCGGTATGCTGATCATGCAGATGATGTGCAGCATGTGCTCGTATGTTTTCACCGTGAAGGCCGATCGGGCAAACAGCCCCAGCGTCAGGATGGCAAACATGCCTATACCCGCGAGCAGCCCGATCCAGTTTTGATAGGCGATGGACGCGCCGAAGCTGACGGCGAAAAAGGGGAAGAGCCACTTTGCCCCCTTGTGGCAGAAGATGCGCCCCCTTGTCCGCGGGCAGATCAACACAAAGGCCGCCATAAAAAGAAGGATGATTATTGTAAAAATATAAGGCAGAAAGACCGACACGGCCAGTATATAAAGGATATTTTGATCGCTGAAAATCCGGTCGATCAGATTTGTGTAAGGCCGTCTGTTCTCTGATGTTGAGATTTTTCTCACCTCCGCTGGCGGCGCGCTCTGCGCCGGCCGGCTTTTTGAAGCCGGGCACGTCCTCTTGCTTGCCGGACGCCATGGCTGATTCGAAAACACGCCGGCAAACGCTGCCGGCCGTAGTGTGCGGTTCGGCAAAATGGGGAGGGGTCGGGC
>UQRS01000084.1 GCA_900543525.1 uncultured Oscillospiraceae bacterium | reverse complement strand
TCTTCCGCATACCATGCTGAAAACCGCCATCCGTCGATTTCAAAACCGTCGCCGCCGTGGTACAGCGCCCGCATATGCGCCGCGATTTCATCCGCCGATTTGCCGATCCTGTAATCGAAGGCAAGCTCCCTGTGAATGAGATGCAAAACATATACCAAACAGCGCTTAAAAACAGAGTAGGTATCAGTTTGATTGGAATTGGCCTTAACCAGATACACTCCGGATATGGTGTTGTGAAAAATGCAGCCGCCATAAAAACGACATTAAATATGGATATGTTTCAAACCAGCTTAAAAACACTGCCTCTTGAAAATTTCCCTTTGCACTGGCGGGTGTTTTTCCTCCTTTGCAAACGGAGGATGACCCTCTCCCTGACGCTTTTGCTGCAAATTATGGAATTCCTCAGAAAGCGAGTAAGATAAATGAACCAGCCTCTCGTATCCATCGTCATCCCGGTATATAACGGATCCAATTATCTGGATCAGGCGATCGACAGCGCGCTTGCCCAAACCTATCCGAATACGGAGATTCTGGTCGTCAACGACGGTTCGAAGGATGACGGCGCAACCGAGCGGATCGCGCTCTCCTACGGGGATAAGATCCGCTATTTTTCCAAGGAGAACGGCGGCGTATCCTCCGCCCTCAACCTCGGCATCCGCGAAATGCGGGGAGAGTATTTCTCCTGGCTGTCGCACGACGACCTTTATACTCCCGATAAAATCGAGAAGCAGGTGGCACTGCTTTCTTCTGAAAACGACATTATCCTGTGTTCCGGCTCTCTGATGGATGCTGATGGAAAACCGATACGACATCATACTAAGGTTCTTTCGAAAAAGCTGAACGGCCGGGAATTATTCACGCAGTTTTTAAAAGGCTATGTCCTCAACGGACTTGGCTTTCTGATCCCGCGGCAAGCCTTTGAAACGGTCGGAATGTTCGATGAGTCCATGCGATATTTGCAGGATCTCGACCTCTGGCTGCAAATGATGTGGTGCGACTTTTCCTTTGTTTGTCACAGCGACCTTCTGGTTGTCTCCCGGATACACAGGGCGCAGGCCACCAACACGCAATCGGCTCTGTTTGACACGGATCGGTACGCCCTGGCAAAAAAGCATATTTTTCTGTTATCCGAACGCACAGACAGCAAAACAGACGAGCTGCTCAAGCTGTATTATTTTCTGTTCGTTAAAGGGGAAAACAAACCCGGTGCCGCACTTGCCGAAAATCAGCTGAAAGAACGCGGCCTTTTTACCTTCTCTCTGCGCAGGGAGGCCGCCGGGTATTATGTCAAAAGGCTGTGCAAGCAAATCTACCGTACAGCTTACGGCTTTCTTTTAAAACTGAAGAAAGAAAGGGACTAATCACGAATGAAGTCGGTTGCCGGTATTACCTTTCACGCCTCCCATAATTACGGCTCCGTGCTGCAGGCCTATGCGCTGCAGACGGCCGTGCAGGCGCTTGGGGCAAAATATGAAATTTTAAATTTTCGCACCGCACGGCAAATAGATCTCTACACGGTTTTCACAAAGCGCAAAGGATTAAAATATCTGCTCAAAAACGCCTCCCACGCTGTATACTATCCCGATTTGCACAGAAAGTGGGAGCGGTTCGAGGCCTTTATCCACAATCGGCTGGCTTTAAGTGCAAAAACCTTCTCCTCTCTGGAAGAGCTGGAGGCTGCCAAACTTTCCTACGACTGCTATATTGCCGGCAGCGACCAGATATGGAATCCTGTGCCGGCAGATTTTGACTGGGCTTATTACCTCCCGTTTGTCAGGGAAGGCAGACGGATTGCGTATGCGCCGTCTTTTGGGCAGTTGGCCTCCGTCGGCGAGGGAGAGACGACCGATCGTATCCGACGGGCGCTCCTTCAATTTGACGCACTGAGCGCACGGGAAACCGCCGCAAAAGAGAAAATTTATACGCTCATCGGACGGGAGGCGGCGCTTGTCCTCGACCCGACCCTGCTTTTGCCCGAAGAAAAGTGGATCGCCGTCTGTGCTCCCGGACGGGTGCAGGATGAAGATTATATCTTCCTCTATACCCTTTTTGCCGATCCGGGAATAATCCGTATGGCCAAAACACTCTCCAAAAAGCTGGGCTTGCCGATTGTGACTTCCAATTTTTCTAACCAATACGATGTTTTTACCCCTTTCAAAAAGCGTTTTGACGCCGGACCGGAGGAGTTTTTAAATCTTATCCAAAACGCAAAGATGGTTCTGACCTCCTCTTTTCACGGAACCGTTTTTTCAATTTTGTATCACCGGCCTTTCTTGTCTATCCGCGGCCTTTCGGACGCAAGGATATCCTCCCTGCTGGAGATATGTGGCCTGTCCGATCGGGTCGTTACAGAGCAGTCGGTTAATCAAATGGATGACCGAATTTTCTCCTGCGATTTTTCCGCCGCCCGGCGTGCGTTGGAAACGTCGCGCGCCGAAAGCCTCGCCTATTTAAAATCCGCCCTGCAACTGGAGGGATAAGCCTTGCAATCCATCTGCGAAACACAAAACTGCACCGGCTGCGCCGCCTGCATGAATATCTGCCCGACCGGCTGCATCACTATGGCGGAGGATGTCATCGGTCACCCCTTCCCGAGGATCGAGGCTGCAAAATGCGTCGACTGCAAAAAATGCGCGAAGGTTTGCCCCGGCAATTCTCTGCCCGGGCTGCACGAGGCCTCGCGTGCCTTTGCGGTCTGGTCGCTGGACGAAAAGGAGCACAGCAGCTCCTCCTCCGGCGGGATGGCTGCTGTCCTGACCCGCGAAACGCTGGAGGCGGGCGGCGTGGTCTACGGCTGCTCCTCCCGGTTTACGGGGGAAGGAATTGGTCACGCTCGGATCGACCGGTCGGAGGAGGCCTGGCTTCTTTGCGGCTCGAAATACCTGCAAAGCCATATCGGGGACAGCTATAAACGTGCACAGGCCGATCTGAAGGCCGGCCGCAAGGTTCTCTTTATCGGCACGCCCTGCCAGATCGCGGGACTGCGCGCCTTTCTCGGGCGGGCGTATGAAAACCTACTGGTTGTCGACCTTATCTGCCACGGCGTCCCGCCGCAAAAGCTTTTGTTTGATGATATCGGACTACAGCCCGATCAGCTGGAAGGAGGGTATATTTCCTTCCGTGGACCGGATGGATATTTCCTGAAAATTCTACCCCCGGAGGGACAGCTTCTCTACGCTGCGCAGGAACGGGATGATCTTTTTTATATCGGATTTGGCAAGGCGCTTTTCTTCCGGCAAAGTTGCTATAGCTGCCCCTATGCCCGCGCCGAGCGCCCCGGCGACCTCACCCTTGGGGATTTCTGGGGCCTTGGGGAGAAGATTCCCTTTGCGCACCGTACGGAAAACGGCGTTTCGGTTGTGCTGCTCAACACCAAAGCGGGAGAGGCAGCCTTCGCCTCTATTCGGGACAAGCTGTTTTTTGAGGAGCGCACGGTGGAGGAGGCTGTCGCCGGCAACTGGAATTTGCAGCACCCCTCTCTCCCGCATGAAAAGACAGAGCGTTTTCGGGCGCTTTATCCTGCGGCCGGCTTTCAAAAGGCGGCCAAAAGCTGCCTGAAAAAGAACATACGCAAATACCGCCTTTTAAAACAGATACAAAAATGCCCTGCCGCGCTCCGGCTGGTTTCCCGGCTGAAGGCCTTGCGAAGGGGCGGCTGATTTTGACAGCCTTCGGCGGGCTTGCCTTTTTCCCTGATTTTTAAAAAGGGAGGAAAGGCCGCCCTGCTTTTGCTTTTTATAAAAATCTGCTTTGAACAACAAACCACCTTCTATTTTTTTCTGAGGTTCGCTATGATTTTTGCTTTTTTGGCTCTGCTCATCGGCGTGGCAAGCGTCATCTACCTGCAAAACAGCCGATTCAAAACCGCATACTGCTTTCTCATCGGCGCTGCGCTGGTTTTCATCTCCGGCCTGCGGTCGGAGTGGGTCGGAACCGACACCCACAGCTATGTAGAGGGGTTTTATTCCTTTGTTCCGGGACAGCAATCCATCTTTGACCTCTCCGGGCAGCGGGAGTTTTTGTTTTACCTCTATCGGAACATTGTGCGCAGCCTGACCGGAAGCTATGCCATATTTCTCTTTCTTCCGGCGCTGTTTTATATCTGGACGGTCTGCCGTTTTATCAACCGGCATTCCTCTTCTCCGGTGATCAGCTTCCTGCTCTTTTTGTCGATGGGGTATTATTCCTTCAGCATGGCCGGAATCCGGCAAACCATCGCCATCGGCTTTTTGATCCTGGCGACGGAATTTTTGCTGGAGAGAAAGTTTTTACGCTGCGGCCTGCTGATTCTGGTCGCGGCCGGATTTCACATTACCTCCCTTGTTTATCTTCTGGTGATTCTTCTGTATTTTCTGCCGCTGAACAAGTGGTTTATCGGAATGATCGCTCTTTTGACCGGCGTGACCTGGATCGGCGGAGAACGGCTGGTCTTTTTCCTGGTGGAGATGATCTGGGGCGACAGCCGCTCCTATAAGCAGGAGTTCGGCGGCATCAGCACCCTGCTGCTGCTGCTGGTGGTGTCGGTCGCCACCCTCCTGCTTTACCGGCCGCTGTGGAAATACCGGGACAGCCGCAAGGCCGCGCCCCTCCCCGAGATGGAGGGCGACCTGCTTTTCACCAAGATGCTGCTTTTCTCCGTCCCGTTCCAGCTGATGGCCGTATATCAGGCCAACGCGTTCCGGATCGCCATGCTCTTTCATTTTCCGATGATTGTGCTGCTGCCGAACGTCATCGCCGCGCAGGAGGATTTCCGCTCCCGCGTTTTTGCAAAGCTGTTTGTGGTTTTTTGCCTGCTTTACCAGCTCTTCTTCATCACCTACTTTACCGCCGGCGTTCTGCCCTACAGCTTTTTCTGGCAAAGCTGAAAAGAGGTTGATTTTATGAAAATCCTGCAAATCAACTGTGTTTTCCGATCGGGCAGCACGGGCAAGCTGGCCGCCTCCCTCCACGACACCCTGCGCGCGAGGGGGGAGGCATCGGTCGTCTGCTACGGGCGGGAGGCCATAGCGCCCGAGCCGGATGTGTACAAAACCTCCACAGAGTGGGAGGCGAAGCTGCACGCCCTTTTTTCCCGCTTGTTTTCGGTCGATTTCGGCTACTCTCCGCTGGCGACCCGGCGGCTGATCGGCATCCTCCGGCGGGAGAGGCCCGACCTCGTTCATCTGCACTGCCTGAACGGGCATTTTGTCAACGTTTACCGTCTGCTGGATTTTTTAAAGGAGGCGGGGATTCCGACCGTCCTCACCCTGCATGCCGAGATTATGCACACCGCCGGCTGCGAGCATGCAGAGGCTTGTGAAAAATGGCTGACCGGCTGCAGCCGCTGCGAAAGGATGGAAGGACGGCTCTCCCGCTTTTTTCGGGACGACGCGGCGCATTGCTTTGAAAAAATGCGCCGGGCGGTCGACGGGTTTGAAAGGCTTACGGTGGTCGGCGTCTCCGACTGGCTGACCGGGCGGGCTGCGAGGTCTCCGATTTTTCGGAACGTCCCCTGCGTCACGATTGAAAACGGCGTCAACACCGGGATTTTTCACTATACCGGGCAGGAGGAGCTTCGCCGGCGCCTCGACCTGACGGGGGAGAAAATCCTTTTGCATGTGACGCCGAATTTTAACCATCCGCTCAAAGGCGGCCGCTATGTGCTGGAGTTGGCCGGCCGGATGCCCGACTGCCGCCTGATTATCGTCGGATTCTGCGGCGATGCGGCCGCGCTTCCCGCAAACGTCATCCCGCTGCCCCGCATGAAGGATCAAGGGGAGCTGGCCGCCTATTACGCCATGGCCGACGTCACCCTGCTGACCAGCCGGCGGGAGACCTTTTCCATGGTCTGTGCCGAAAGCCTCTGCTGCGGGACACCGGTTGCCGGCTTCCTGGCCGGCGGGCCGGAGAGCATCGCCCTGCCGGAGGGCAGCGGCTTTGTCCCCTTCGGGGATATGGAGGCACTGGAACGAAAGACCCGCCTGCTTTTGCAAAACCGGCCGGATAAGGCGGCGCTCTCCCGGGCGGCCTGCGCTCGCTATGCCGACGGGATCATGGTGGAAAAATATCTTGCACTTTACAGAAAGGTGGCCGGAAAATGAAAAAGATCGGCACGCTGACCTTTCACTGGGCCACCAATTACGGCGCCGTGCTGCAGGCCTGGGCCTTGCAGCAATACCTCCTCGAAGCGGGGTACGAGACCGAGATTATCCGTTATCTGCCCCGCCGGATCCGGCTGATCCAGCGGCTGCAGGCGCTGCGAAGGAGAGATTTCTCCTGGTTCTCGCGGGAGAGAGGTATGGCGGCCTTTCGAAAGAAGGCGCTTTTGCAAAGCCGAAAGACCTATCCGACCGGTCGGGCGCTGCTTCGCGCCGGCCGGCAGTATGACGCCGTCATCTGCGGAAGCGACCAGATCTGGAACCCCTCCTTCACCCTGACGGCGGAGGGAAAACCGACCCTCAGCTACTTTTTGCATTTCATCCCGGAGGGTATCCGGCGAATCGCCTATGCCGCGAGCTTCGGCGCCGGGCAGCTGCCGGAGGAGATGGAGCGCCTCATCCGACCCGAGCTGCAAAAATTCCATGCCGTCAGCGTGCGGGAGGAAACCGGGCGGCAGATTTTGTCCCGCCTCGGCCTTTTTGCAAAGGTTGTTTGCGACCCTACGCTCCTGCTGGAACGATCGGCCTATGACCGGCTGATCGAGGCGGGAGAGGCCGCACCTCCCGCTTCGAAAAACTCCGGTTTGTTTTCCTACATCCTGCACGCCGGGCAGGGAGAGGCTCTGCGCACGACCGATTTCTGCCGCCGCCTGCTGGGGGAGGAGATCGCCGGCAGTCCCTCGTCCGGCGGCAGCCCCTCGTCTGCCGGCAGCATTTACGCCTGGCTGAAGGGGATCCGGGACGCGGCGTTTGTCGTCACCAACTCCTTCCACGGGACGGTGTTTTCCATCCTTTTTCATCGGCCGTTTATAACCCTCCCGGTCGAGGGGGCCGATATGGACGACCGACTGCATACCCTTTTGTCGGCACTCGGCCTTGAAAACCGGTGGCTGCCGGCCTTCGACCCGGAGCGGGTTCGCGCACTGTATGCCGACCCGATCGACTGGCGTTCGGCCGAAAGCCGGCTGACCAAGCTGCGGGAGGACTCCCGCGATTTTATCCACACCGCTTTGGAGGGTGAATAGCTTTTGAAAATCAATCAACTGAAGGCCGGCGTCGTTCTCTCCTACCTCTCGATGGGAATCGGCGGGCTGATCTCTATCCTCTATACGCCGGTGATGGTCCGGCTGCTGGGACAAAGCGAGTACGGTGTGTACACCCTTGCGGGGTCGGTCGTCTCCTACCTGAGCTTGCTGAGCTTTGGCTTCGGCAGCGCTTATGTGCGCTTTTTTTCGCGGTATAAGGCAAATTCCGACGAGGAGGGGCTGGCCCGGCTGAACGGCATGTTCATGACCGTGTTTCTTGCCATCGGGGCGCTTGCCCTCCTTGCGGGGGGCGTGCTGGTCGGAGGGGTGGGACTCCTCTTCGGCGGCAAGCTGACGGCGGAGGAGCTGCAAACGACCCGGATTCTGATGTCCCTGCTGGTGGTCAACATTGCGCTGTCCTTCCCGTTCAGCGTATTCTCCTCCTTTATCACCGCAAACGAGGAGTATTTCTTTCAGCGGGTGCTTTCTCTGATCAAGGCGGTTGCCAACCCCTTTTTAACCCTGCCGGTTCTGCTACTCGGCTACCGGTCGGTCGGAATGGTTGTCGTCACCGTTTTGCTGAATATTGCAATCGAAATCCTCTACATGCTCTTTTGTTTGAAAAAGCTTCGGATGCGGTTTTCCTTTTGTCAGTTCGATTTTAAGCTGCTGAAGGAGATCAGCGTCTTTTCCTCCTTTATTTTTATCAACATTGTGGTCGACCAGATCAACTGGAATCTGGACAAGCTGCTGCTGGGCGCCTTTCACGGGTCGGTCGCGACGGCGGTTTACGGCCTCGCCGCGCAGCTGAACGTTTATTATCAGCAGTTCTCCACATCCGTTTCCTCGGTGTTTATCCCGCGGGTTAACGCGCTTGCCTTTGCAGAGGATGCCGACCGCCGGCTGACCGAGCTTTTTATCAAAATCGGCCGGATCCAGTTTATCATCCTTTCGCTCATTGCCTCCGGCCTCGTGCTGTTTGGCCGGCCGTTTCTCGCCCTCTGGGGCGGAGAGGGGTACACCGACTCCTACCCGATTGCGCTGCTGCTGATTCTGCCGGTCACCATCCCCCTTTGCCAGAACATCGGGATCGAGATTCAGCGTGCCAAAAACATGCACAAGTTCCGGTCGATCGTCTACCTCCTCATCGCCGGTGTCAACCTGATTCTCAGCATTCCGCTCTGCAGGCTTTTTTCGGGGGTCGGCTGCGCGATCGGGACGGCGCTTGCCCTCCTCATCGGGAACGGCGTCATTATGAACCTCTATTATTATAAAAAAATGCACCTGGATATTCCGCTTTTCTGGCGGGAGATTGCAAGGCTTCTGCCGGCGCTGATTTTGCCGATCGCATTCGGGCTGCTGCTCTCCCACCTGTTCGATCTGTATCACATTGTGCCGCTTGCCGCCGCGATTCTCTGCTACACGGCCGTGTTTTTGGTCAGCTTCTGGTTCTTTGGGCTGAACGATTATGAGAAGTCCATCCTCCGGCGGCCGTTCCAAAAGATAAAGCGAGCATAATTTTTGCCCCAAAAGGAGAGTTTTTCCATGTCTATCCAAAAAGCAACCGCTCATCTTGAAGCCCTCGGCCTTGCCGGCCGCATCCGCACCTTCGACCAATCGAGCGCCACGGTCGAGCTTGCGGCAAAGGCGCTGAACTGCGCGCCCGAGCGCATCGCCAAAACCCTCTCCTTCGCGGTGGAGGACGGGGCTGTGCTGATTGTGGCGGCCGGAGACGCGAAGATCGACAACCATAAATTTAAAGAAAAATTCAAAACAAAGGCGAGAATGCTCCCGGCCGGAGAGGTAGAGGAAAGGGTCGGCCACGCGGTCGGCGGCGTCTGCCCCTTCGGCGTCAATGCGGGGGTAAAGATCTATCTGGACGAATCGCTGCGCCGGTTTGAGATTGTCTATCCCGCCTGCGGCAGTCCGAGCAGCGCGGTGGAGCTTTCTCCCGCCGAGCTGGAGGCCTGCGTCGGGCCGGTCGAATGGGTCGACGTCTGCAAGGGTTGGCAGGAGGAGTAGTTTTTTCCCTTTCTCTACCATCAGTTAACAAGGGCAAATACGCCTGACAGCGCGTCTTTCCGGCGCTTTTTGTCCTTTTCGCCTTGGCGGGCGTCAGCCCGCCTG
>UQRS01000083.1 GCA_900543525.1 uncultured Oscillospiraceae bacterium | reverse complement strand
AAGTAATAATGGATTTTTATGCGAGAAACCAATACTTCCTTGTTAACACTCAGCCTTTGCGGCTGGCCTTTTTTGTGTTTTTGGGAAAGAGTTGGGTGAGGCTCTTTGACCAAAGGGGTGAAAAACCACAGGGGATTTTCGCCCGGGCGCCCTTTGCCGCAGTATGCTCCGGCGGTTCCGCCGCCTCTCTTGTTCACCGGCCTCCCGCAAATCCCGCGACAAAAGACTTATACATTGCTGTACCTGTAGCTTTGGGGAGATTGGCCGGTGTGATAGCTGAAAAATTTTGTGAAGAGATTGGAATCCGAATATCCCACCATGGAAGCGATCTCCTGCACCGGGTAATTGGAGGTAATCAAAAGCTTTTTGGCAAGATCCAGCCGGCACCGGATGATATAATCCCGCAGAGAAACGCCGAATTGCTTTTTCACAATCCTGCAAAGGTAGTCGCGGTTGTATTGCAGCGCGCCCGAGATGGTGTCCGCGGTCAGAGAGCCGGCGATGTTCTGCTCAATATACTGCCGCAGCCTGGAGGCGATCTCCGCCCGGCCGGAGGAGGCAGTGGTGCGGTTGATCTCGCCAAGAAGGGTGAGCAGCAGTGCGTCGTTTATAAAATCGGGCAGCAGGAGATCGCTTTTTTGCCGGACCAGCTTTTCCAGCGTGCCCACAATCTCCGGAGAATGGTCGGTTTCTACCGCGCCGGAATGCACGCCGAAGCAGGCCGGGTTATCGGTTGTGAAGTTGACATAGTAAAATCCGGTGGCGTGACTGCTTTGGCGAAAGCCCTCCATCGTCTTGTAGGGCGGCAGGATGATGAGGCTGTTTTTCGGAAGGACAATCTCCCGGTTGTCGAGCCGAAAATACAGGCCGCCCTTGGTGACATATAAAATCTCATACTTGTCCAGAAATCTTTTCTTGTACAGAAAGCCGGCCGGAACCTCAATATACCCGCAATCGTCGAAGGAAATCGTGCAGACCTCCTCGGTTTTATTATAGCGGTGCGGATTTTTCATTTTATGCATCAACATGTCGTATAATCTCACTTTTTAATAGATTTTTCACTTGCCTTTGCGGCCGAACCGTTATATTCTAATAATAGAACAAACACACTGCACAGTCAACGGAAATTTGGCTGACGGAAAATAATTAAAGGCCGGAACAGGGAGGAAAGAAATGAAAATCGAAAAGCTTGATTCCAGATATTTGGTGCTGCCGCTGGGATATTTATCGAAAAACAAGAAAATTATCATCTATTCTGACGAAAAAATGGTTTTGGAATTTGACGCGCCGGTGGATATGCTCCGTCCCGATTATTTCAAATACCTGGATCTTTCCGCTCTGTCGGGGCGGGAAATAGAGATCGTCACCGAGCCGGAGCTGGACACGCCGTTTTCCTTCACCGATCAGAATCCGCCGCCGCCGCAGTATGATGAAAAATATCGTCCTATGGCACATTTCAGCGCCGGGCTGGGCTGGCTGAACGATCCCAACGGCCTTGTTTTTTATGACGGGCTGTATCACATGTTTTTCCAGCACAATCCCTTTGCCCACACCTGGTCGAACATGCACTGGGGACATGCGGTGAGCCGCGACCTGCTCCACTGGGAGGAGCGGGAGCCGGCGCTGTCTCCCGATGAGCTGGGCACCATTTTCTCCGGCTCGGCCATCGTGGATCGGGAGAACCGGACGGGCTTAAAGGAAAATGAAAGGGATGTTCTGCTCCTCTACTACACCGCGGCGGGGAACAGCTCGAAGCGGTCGGCGGGCAAGCCGTTCACCCAGTGCATGGCTTACAGCACCGACGGCGGCCTGACCTTTACAAAATACAAAAGCAATCCGGCCGTCGGGCATATCGAGGCCGAGAACCGCGACCCAAAGGTCGTTTATGTGGAGGATATTTCGGCCTATGTCATGGCGCTGTATCTGAGCGAGTACCGGTACGTGCTGCTGACCTCCGACGATTTGCTGTCCTGGAAATTTCTGCAGGAGATTTCTCTGCCCGGGGACGCGGAGTGCCCGGATTTGTATCCGCTTTATCTGGACAATGATCGGAGCAAAAAGCGCTGGGTGCTGTCCGGTGCCTCCGACCGGTTTTTGATCGGAGAGTTTAAGAACGGCCGCTTCCGCCCGTCCGGGCCGCCGCAGCGGCTGCATTACGGCAGCAACAGCTATGCCGCGCAGACCTTTTCGGATATTCCAGAGGCGGACGGCCGACGGCTGCGCATCGCCTGGAATACCACCGCCGTCCCGCAGTCTTGCTTCGGCGGGTCGATGTGCCTCCCCTGCGAGATGCGGCTGCAAACCATCCGGCAGGAGGAGGTTGTCACAACCTGGCCGATCGCTGAAATTTCCGCCCTTTTCACCGGGCGGGAAACGCATCTGCTGGAAGGGCTGTCCGCCGGCAGCAGCTGTCTGATCGACCGCCTGACGCCCGGCGCCGCCTGGATGGAGTTCTTTGTCACGCCGTCGGAGGACAGCGTGTTTGAATGGACGGTGTTCGGCGCAGGGGTTGAGGTGAACGTTCCCGAAAATATTGTAAGGTGCATGGACAAATCCATGCCGCTGCATTTGGAGGACGGCCGGCTGCATCTGCTTGTGATTGCGGATACACTGGGCTTTGAAATCTTCGGCGGAAGGGGGCAGTCGTTTATGTGCATGGGATTCCCCGCCGACTTCAACCTGAACGGATTGGAGCTTTCGGTGCAAAGAGGCGGCCTTTCCAGGATGGAATGCACCCTCTGCGGCCTGAAAAATATCTGGCGCTCCGACGACCGTTAAGCCGAAAAAAGCGGCCGGTCGGACAAAGCAAGGCACGCAGATCGGATTTTAAAGGAGGAAATGATGATGCCAAAACGCGAAAGGATTTTTTTGGAAGGGATCAAGAGGCTCACGGCGCTCTTTGCCTGCGCTTTTCTGCTGGCACCGGTGTTCGGCTGCATACCGGCTGGTGCCGCAGCCGGGCTGAACACCACCTCTCCAATTTGAAGGGGCTGAACGGCACCTGGCGGGAGGAGGCGGACGGCCTCTACTCCGAAGGGGGCGGGGACAATTTCGCCTTGAGTGAAACGACCGCCTCCGACTTCGTGTTTGAGGCGGAGGCCACCTTCCATCGGTAAAGCGGCGCGGCGACGCTGGTCTTTTTCGCGGGAGATCAGCCGGCAAGCGCCGCCTACTGCGCCAACATCGACCTGAACCGCAAAAACGCCCGCATCTTCCGGTTCGGCTATAGAGGCGGGGATGTCGGCTCCCGGCAGGCGGAGGCGTATACCGGCGGGTATCTCGGCCTGCTGACCTGGAACGGAGCGGGCTCCTTCAACCGGGTATATTATCTGGCGGAGGGGGAGGCGGACACCATCGCGCTGCACGAGCGGTATGTCGAGGCTTCGGGCTACATCCCGATCGCCTATACGGTCGCCAGCTGGTCGGCACTGGAGGCCGCCCTCTCCGACGCGGCGGCCGTGCTGGAGAACCCTGCCGTTTCGCAGGGGCAGGCCGACCAGGCTCTTGCCGCGCTGGAGGCGGCGATTCTCGGCCTTTGCGCCGCACCACGGGGAGACATTGACCGGGACGGATCGGTTACCGTGTCGGACGTGGTCGATCTGCGAAGGAGGATTGTCGCAGGGGCTACCGATCCCGACGACCGGCTGCTGTGCGATTTGGACAAGGATGGCGGCGTGACGGTGTCCGACGTGGTGGAGCTGCGCCGGATGATCGTGGCGGGGCAGACGGAGTAGAGTATGCTGCCCGCCTCCGCCTTGCGGCGTGCTTGCCCGACAAGAGGCTTTACAAAACGCTTATAATGCCGGAACAGCGAACCCGCCCCGGGCTGCTTGCCTTCGGGCAGGTTCGCTGTTTGTCGGAAGGGGAGGCTTTGGGGCCTCCTCTTTTTTGAAAAATCATGGGAACGCAGTGCTTCCGGCGCTGCAAAAGGCGCCTCGGACGCCGCGCTTTTTATGAAGCGGCCGACGACGCGGCCGTGTTTGGAATCTGCCGTCCGGTGTGATCCATCGTGTAATTGTCCGGGTAAATCAGGTCGGAAACGAACTCGAAGCTGTACCCCTCGGCCGTGAGCTGCTCCAGTATGATCGGCAGCGCCTCGGGCGTGTTTTCGGCGTCGTTGTGGAAGAGGACGATGGAGCCCGGCTGGACATTATCCAGCACCCCCTTTACGATCCGGTCAACGGTGAATTCCGCCTTCCAGTCGCGGCTGTCCACATCCCATTGAATCGTCTTCATGCCGTAGCCCTCGACCGTCTCCACCACCAGGTTGTTATAATCTCCGTACGGCGCGCGGAAGAGGGCGGGGGTTACGCCGGTGATTGCGGCTATCTTCTCGTTGCAGGTCTCCAGCTGCTGGAGCATCTGCTCGGCCGAGAGCTTGGTCATGTGAGGATGATTGGTTGAGTGATTCTGCACCTGATGTCCGGCGTCCGAAAGCTGCTTTACCGACTCGGGATATTTATCCACCCATTCGGCCACGACAAAGAAGGTGGCCTTGGCGCCGTACTGCGCCAGTATGTCAATCAGCGTGCCGGTGTCGTCGTTGCCCCATGCCGCGTCAAAGGTCAGCGCAATTTTTTTCTCCTCTGTCTGGACGCAGTAGATGGGAAGCTTCCGGCTGCCGGAGGCAAATACGCGGGTCGAGCAGACGACGGCGACCGTAACCGCCAGCAAAAGGGCGGCGACCATGGTGATTTGCTTTCGGGAAATGACAAAACATCGCATAACACTGTCCCCTTTAATTCTTATAAGCGCAGGCCTTCGCCGGCTGCGCTTGTCGTTTGGTTTACTATATGCGGCGGGGAGTGTCCATTATGCAGCTTAGGCCGTCGGCTTTTACCGAAAAGGCCGCTTGGCGGATTCGCTTACAAAAAAGCGGCACACGAAAAACCTCGTGTGCCGCCAAAGCTTTTTCTTTAACAAGGCTGACCGGCCGATCAATACCCCTCCAGCAATTCCTCCGGCAGGAGTTTTCCCTCGTACAGCCGCAGGGTCTTGATCTCAAAGGGTGCAAACTGCAGCCGCTCCGATACCTCCGCCGCGGGGAGGGTCAGGGTCGCATCGGCCGCCTTGCCTTCGCCCTCATACAAACGGAGGATAAAGCCGCGTCCGTCCTCGGCCGCCTTGAAGCAGGAGAGCATGACCGCGCTGTTGTCGATGGAAACAAGCGGCTTCGGCGCTGTTCCGCGGCCGGAGGGGATGTGCGCCATGGCGTAGGGACGCTCATTGAACCATAGCGCCTCCCGATCCAGAATGGGGGAGACAGCCTCCCGCCCGCCGGCCAGCACCTTAAAGCGGTAAATATGCATGCCCTGATCCATCCGGGGGGCATAGCGGATCTCCCGCATGGCGGGGCCGGTGTTGTCGGCCGACGCGGTGTAGGCCGCGCTGCGCAGCAGGGTCAGTCCCATCACGCCATCCCGCAGGCTGCCGCCGTGGATGCCGTCGTTGATGACGGCGAAGATGCTGCCGTCGTCCTCGGCCGCCGCCCATTTCTGATAGACGGCCTCATTTTTGGCGGTTTTCAGTTCCTCTCTGCCAAAGACGATCTGGCCGGTCATCCGGTCGGCAGAGGCGGGCTGCATCTCCAGCTTGAGATATTTTTCCCGCTCGCCCCAGTCGACGCCGGTCTCAATCTCAAACGTGCGGCCGGTTTTGGGCAGAATGTAGCGCTGATAGGCGCGCGAGTTGTGCCAGGAGAACAGCGCCTCCACCACCGTGCGGACCGGGCCGTCCTCGATCACACGAACCGACGGCGCGGCCACACCCCGCAGGCCGGAGAACTCGCTTCCCTCGTGCGGCAGCATCAGGTTGAACTGCCGGCGGCCGAAGGCGCGGGTGTCGATGCCCCACGGATTGTTCGAATCGTCGTAAGCCACCAGCGCAAAGCTTTCACCGGCCAGCCGCTCGGCGCCGTCCGTGACAATGGATTCGATAAGGCCGGTAACCGTGCTGATTTTTACCTGCATCTCGCCGTTGTCAAATTCAAAATACCGCTGCCGGTCGATCGGCTCGAAGGTCGGCCGTTTCTCAATCGGCTTCCAGTAAACGTCGAACCGGTTCATGGAGGAAGGGGGAAGGGTGGCGTGCACCGTGACCCGCTTGCGCCAGTCGAGGCCGAAGTTGCTGCACTCCTTCTCGCACTGGGTGGGGATGGGCTGCCCGTTCTGCCGGACGGCCGGATGCATGAAGCAATGCTCCCAGTTCTGCTTGGGCAGACCCATTTCGCAGGTGAAATCACCCGTAATTTCAAACGGGTGGGGATTGTAGAGGAAGAAGGTGGTGGTGCCGTCGATCACCCGCGCCTGCCCGCCGCACAGGGCGAGGAAGGTGCGCATTTTCTCCCGCGCGACGATTTCCAGCCCGTGGTCGAGAAGGCGGAGAGTGTCCTCCTCCACCTCGGCCGTGGCAGAGCCGGGCAGCGCGTCATGAAATTCGCTGAAAAGCAGGTCGTCCTTCACCTCGGCCATTTTTTCTTTCGGATAGCGGAAATCCGGGAACTGCAGCGCGGCGGAGGAGAGCATCTTCTCCAGGCTGTACAGCTCGTTTTCCAGCAGCCGGTGGCGCAGCTTTACCCGAATCTGAGAGGTGTAGCAGCCCTCCGCCACCGGGTTGAGGCCGTCGTCGGTTGTCGGAAGGGTCGGGTTTGCGGCGCGCACGGCGGCAAAGTAATCCTGCGGCGTGCTGTGCAGCACCTCGACCTTTCCGGCCTCCTCCTTGCAGAGGACGGCAAGCTTCTCCAAATCCTCTCTGGACGGGCCGCCACCGTGATCTCCCACGCCCCAGAGAAAGAGGGAGAGCTGCTCGTCGGGGTTTTTATCCAAAAATTCCCGCAGCTTGTCGGCGGCGTGGCCGTAGACCGAGTTGTACCCCTCGTCCGAGCGGTGGACGGTAATCTCCGACCCGTCGAGTCCCTGCCAGATAAAGTCGTGCTCCTTGAATCGGTGGGACTGCCCGCCGCGGTAGACGACATAGCTGTCGAAGCCCGCCTTGCGGAAAACCTGCACCAGGCCGCGCGAATGGCCGAAGGAGTCGAAGTTGATGGCGGTCGAGGGGCGCAGGCCGAACTTCTCGGAAAAATATTTCCGCCCGGTCAGGATGTTGCGGACAAAGGATTCTCCCGCCGGCATGTTGCAGTCGGGCTGAAGATACCAGCCGCCCATAATGTTCCAGCGGCCGGCCTCCACCAGGCGCTTGATGTCGGCAAAGAGGGCGGGGTCGTTCTCCTCCACCCAGGCGTAGAGAAGGGACTCATTATGATTGAAGATGAAGTTGGGATACTCGTCCAAAATCTCCACCGCCGTGCGGAAGGTCGAGAGGGCTTCGGTACAGCCCTCCTCCCACCGCCAGAGCCAGACGGGGTCAAGATGGGCGTTTGCGATCAGATGGATGGTTTTCATATATACACCTCGTTTTTTTGCTGGATTGGATGCCGTCCGTTTCAAAAATTCCGGGTGCGGCATTTTCCCTCATTTTAGCATAAGGCGGTAAAAAATAACAGGCACACTACAACCAAAAATTGCAGTGTGCCGTTGGGTAAGATGAACAATCGTTTTTCCCTTTTTGTCGAAGGGAGAGAGGCTGTTATTTGATCGCGCCCGCGCTGTTCTCCCGCAGGATGACGTCGTGCGCACCGCCCTCGATAATGCTGGTGGAGGAGACCAGCGTCATCTTGGCGTTCTTTTGCAGCTCGGGGATGGTCAGCGCGCCGCAGTTGCACATGGTCGAGCGCACCTTGCTCAGGGTCTGTCCCACGTTGTCCTTGAGGCTGCCGGCGTACGGTACGTAGGAGTCCACGCCTTCTTCAAAAGAGAGCTTGGCCGCGCCGCCCATGTCGTAGCGCTGCCAGTTGCGGGCGCGGTTGGACCCCTCGCCCCAATACTCCTTCACATAATTGCCGCCGATGTTGAGCTTGTTGGTCGGGCTTTCGTCAAAGCGGGAGAAGTAACGGCCCAGCATGACGAAATCCGCCCCCATGGCCAGCGCCAGCGTGATGTGGTAATCGTGTACGATGCCGCCGTCCGAGCAGACCGGAACGTAAATGCCGGTTTTTTCAAAATATTCATCTCTGGCCTTGGCAACCTCGATCAGGGCGGTCGCCTGTCCGCGGCCGATGCCCTTCTGCTCACGGGTGATGCAGATCGAGCCGCCGCCGATGCCGACCTTGACAAAGTCGGCGCCCGCCTCGGCCAGGAAGAGGAACCCCTCCCGGTCGACGACGTTGCCCGCGCCAACCTTTACCGTGTCGCCATAGGTTTTGCGGATATAGTCGATGGTCAGCTTCTGCCACTCCGAAAAGCCTTCGGAGGAGTCAATGCAGAGGACGTCCGCCCCCGCCTCCACCAGAGCGGGCACACGCTCGGCATAATCCCGGGTGTTGATACCCGCGCCGACAACATACCGCTTTTTGGCGTCAAGCAGCTCGAGCGGATTGTTTTTATGAGAATCATAGTCCTTGCGGAAAACCATGTATAACAGCCGGCCGTCCTTGTCCACGATCGGCAGAGCGTTCAGCTTGTGATCCCAGATGACGTCGTTGGCCTCTTTCAGGGTGATGCCCTCTTCTCCGTAAATCAGCTTGTCGAAGGGGGTCATGAAATCGCTGACCTTGACCGAGGTTTCCATCCGGCTGACGCGGTAATCGCGGCTGGTCACAATGCCGAGCAGCTTTCCGTTCGCGCTGCCGTCGTCGGTGACGCAGACGGTCGAATGGCCGGTCTTTTCCTTCAGGGCGAGGATGTCGGCCAGCGTCGCGTCGGGCGTGATGTTGGAGTCGCTGGTGACAAAGCCCGCCTTGTACGCCTTGACCCGGGCGACCATGGCGGCCTCCTCCTCCACCGACTGAGAACCGTAGATAAAGGAGATGCCGCCCTCTTTGGCAAGGGCGACGGCCATTCTCTCACCCGAGACCGACTGCATGATGGCCGATACCATCGGGATGTTCATTTTCAGCGGGCAGTCCTCACCTTTTTTATACTTCACAACCGGGGTGGAAAGATCGACGTTGGCGGGAATGCACTGCGCAGAGGAATAGCCCGGCACCAGAAGGTATTCGTTAAAGGTATGGGATGCTTCTTCAAAATAATAGGCCATGTTTGTATCTCCTTTTCCAGTATTTACATTAGAATAATTATAGAGTTTTTCCCTTGCAAAGTCAACCGGAAAAACCGGAATCCGGGGCGATCCCGTGCGATTTTCAGGTTTTCCTAAAAAAATGAAAAATAAGACTTGATTTTCATGGAAACTATTGATATAATAATCGAGCTGGTTCTTCCGATGGTATCGGATTGCCGGCTCTATCGACCGATTGATTATATGGAGAAGTCGCCTAGTCCGGTCGAGGGCGCACGACTGGAAATCGTGTAGGCGTCACAAGCGTCTCGAGGGTTCGAATCCCTCCTTCTCCGCCATAAGTCCACCGTAATTTTGATAGAA
>UQRS01000082.1 GCA_900543525.1 uncultured Oscillospiraceae bacterium | reverse complement strand
TACACCTGAGCCAACCACAATCATCACCTTGTATGTAGTTGACCGTTTATCACCGCTGATAAGATTTTGATAAGCATCCATCGTATAGCTACAATAATATGGGTAATCAAAATAATCAGAATAGCAGGTACAATATCTTCTAAACAAAATTGTTTAAGACGCGAGTCCCTGCAACGAGTGGGAATGATTGCATAACTCAAAAAGCGCCGTAAATATGGGCTTTTCACAGAAAGACAGGTCTGCTTGACGACCGAATGACGATAAAGACTAAAGCGCCCTGCGGGACAATGTCCCGCAGGGCGCTTTCACATAGCTATGCCATATCCTTGTCCATCATTTCGCACATTATCTCGCGCTTTGCATCCTCCATCTCTGAGTATGCACGCAACGGATATTGCAGCTATTCACCGCAAAAGGCAATAAAAACGATAGGCTGCATTGCCTGGTTTTGCGCAGCAGCGGCAGGAAATTCTCCCTGCCGCTATTTTTACACCACTAAAGATAATACGTCTCCAATGTCCGCATCGATGCAGATGGACTGCCGCTCGATCTCCTGCGGGCACACCGCCTGCCCCCGGTTGATACAGGCATAGGCAGCGTCCGGGTTTTGGGCGGTCATCTGCCAGAACGGATACTTGATAATGACCGGGGTGTTGTAACCAACTCCCAGTTCCAGAAAAAGAATCTTCTGCCCGCCGCGGGTACGGAGAAAATTCTCATACCGTTCTGCCGCCCTGTGCCAGCCCCCATCCTCGACAAAGGTATCATCACAGCGGAGGTTCATCGTCAGCGGCTTTCCGCAGTGCGGGCAGACAGGGAGAAGCTCAGAGGGGATTTCCATGTTCTCCTGCCACTTGACCATTTCGCGGATCAGCGCTTCGTTCTCAAACGTTTCCTTACAGCACGGCTCGCTGCATTGGAACAGGCCGTAGTCGCCCTGGGTGTAGAACAGCCTCTTTTTATCAAAGCCCGCTTTCTGAAAACAGTGATCCACATTGGTAGTGATAACGAAGTAGTCCTTATCGGCCACTAGCCTCAGGAGGCTTTCATAAACCGGCCCGGGCGCGTCCTGATAGCGGTTGATGCAGATATACCGGCTCCAATAGGCCCAATGCTCCTCCGGCGTGGCAAACGGATAAAAGCCGCCGGAATACATATCCCGGATACCGTACTTCGCCGCAAAATCAGAAAAGTTCTTTTCAAACCGCTCGCCGGTGTAGGTGAATCCGGCGGAGATGGAGAGGCCTGCCCCGGCACCGATCACCACAGCGTCCGCCTCGCCGAGGGCTGTTTGCGGGCGCTTAATTTGCGCCGAGCAGCTTTTCGTAGATTTCTTTGTCCAAATCTTTGAAAACATTGAAGATCACCTTCTTGACACTGGTTTTTCTATTCATAAATTCTTTGACCATTTCCACGGCGATCTCTGCCGCCTGCTCATTGGGAAAATGAAATTCTCCCGTAGAAACACAGCAGAACGCCACGCTTTCCAGAGCATTCTCTGCCGCCAGCTCCAGGCAGGAGCGGTAGCAGGAAGCAAGAAGCTTTTCATCCTCTTTAGTCACTCGCCCCTCAACAATCGGACCGACGGTGTGCAGGATATACCGGCAGGGCAGATTATATGCCGGAGTGATTTTCGCCTGTCCGGTCGGTTCCGGGTAACCCTGCTTTTCCATCCGTTCCGCGCAGGCAAGGCGCAGCTCCACGCCCGCAAAGGTGTGAATGGCGTTGTCGATGCAGCGATGGTTCGGAATATAGCAGCCGGTGAGTCCTGCGTTCGCCGCATTGACGATAGCGTCGCACTTGAGCGTCGTGATATCGCCCTGCCAGAGATACAGCCCCGGTTGGATTGGCGTTAAATCCAGAATATCGGTAACACCCTTTGCGGCGATTTCGCCTTGCAGATACTCGTCCTGCACTTGCAGAAACTCCGCGCCGACAGGACGGGGGCTGCGGATATTCATCAGCCCCCGCAATAAAAGCTTCTGCCGCTCGGAATCTGCCGGGATCATCTGCTTCTGACAGGAGGGGCACTCGTTCAGCAGGGAGTGTATGAGAAACAGCCGTTTTTCACTCTGGTTCATGGTCAAAACCTCTTCTCGATTGCCTGCTTGGGGCAGGTCTCCGCGCACCGCCCGCAATGGAGACAATGGTGCTGGTCGATAACCACCGGCTTCTTTGCAATGTCGATGCACTTCTGCGGACAGACCGAATAACACAGCTTGCAGCCGATGCAGCCCTCACCCACATAGTAGCCCGGTGCTTCCTGCGCCGCCTTGCCGATGGTGAAGCTGTCCCGGACGATGTGCGCCGGGTCGCTGATGTCAAAATACTCGCCGTCCGCTTCATACAGGCAGAAAACCTCTAATGCACTGCGGGTACCGCCGGGATAGATGGACTGCATATAGGTGTTTTTCTCAAAAATCTCATCCAGCTTCCTCCTGCCGAGGTTTTTGACCTTACCCCGCAGGGAGATCGAGAGCTTATCCTTGACAGCGGACAGGGCGACATACCCCTGCTCCATAAGCTGGGTGTAGAACGCCTTGCCTTTTGCAGTGAGGAAATACACGCCCCGCTCGTCATAAAGCATCATGTCGATCACGCGGGTCTGCGGATGGCCGTTTGCGCCGATGGTGGCGACGGTGGTGGAATGGATGCTTTCCACCAGCAGCTTCAGGTAGTCATGCTTCGTCATGGTGTCAACAACCTTTCAGGATGGGGTAAGCCGCCTTTATAGGTCGGCATGGCAAGGCCGCCGAGGGCAGGACTCTTTCGGAATGTCAAAGGGTGGAGGCGGAGCGCCGCCTCAGAACTCGTAGGGAGGGTTGCCGGAGAAATCAGCGATGACGCCGTGAGCATCCTCAAGATAGAACACCTCAAAGATGGGGTTGGTGGCCTCGCCGTACTGACCCTTTACAATGGGGTTCTGGATGCACATTTCCTTGGCGGCCATGTTGTTCTCGAACACAGCCCTGCCGTGCAGACGAAGCCATGCGTATTCCGGGCTGGAAACGGAAATCTCGACCTCCGGGTTTTCCTGCATATCCTTGTAGACATCCTTCCGATTGTTGGTGCAGAACCACAGCTTGCCGTCCTGCTCTCCCGCGAACATGAAGGGGCGGCACTTTGCCCTGCCGTCACGGCCGACGGTAGCCAGATACTGTACGGGGTTTGCATTCAGAAATTCTACGACTTCGTTCATGATAAGTACCTCCAAAATAGTTTCCTGATGAATTTTGACTCCGAAAGGTTGCTTTTTTCTTTCGTTGACATTATAATATCGCTGTACAGCCTGTTTGTTAAGTAGGCACTATATTATGCGGTAGTTACCAAGAGGAAACCAATGGACGGTTACCGCAAAGAAACGATTGCGCCGCTGCTGGGTTTTCCGGCGTTTCGGCGCCTCAAAAAATTTTTTTCGAGGTTGCAGATATGGATGAAGTAAAAGTAAAAAAAGAGCTTCCCGCCTGCCCGGTGGAGACCACGCTGACACTGATCGGAGATAAGTGGAAGGTTCTGATCCTTCGGGATCTTATGCCGGGGACAAAGCGTTTTGGAGAACTGAAAAGGTCGGTCGGCAATGTATCTCAAAAGGTTTTGACCGCACAGCTCCGCGCAATGGAGGAAAGCGGCCTTGTTCACCGCGAGGTCTATGCCGAGGTGCCGCCGAGAGTGGAGTATTCTCTGACCGAGCTCGGCAAAAGCCTCAAACCCATCCTGGACTCCATGTGGGCATGGGGGGAAGGATATAAGGAGAAATACACTGCACAAAACGGGCGCTGACCTGTACCCGCTTACCTTAAAGCCGGCGGGGAATGCACGCCTCCCCTCCCCTGCCGGGACACCGCAGGCCAAAATCCCATGCCGATGGACAGAAGGTCGGCATGGGATTTTTTGCCGCATATAAGCACCGGCCGTTCCTCCGATTCCGAAGGAGATTTACGCCGCATCGCCGAAGCGCGGAAAAACTGATCTGCTGCCCGGCGGCGGGCGGTATTTTAAAATCCGGATATGCATAAGAAAGGCTTAAAGCCTCACCTTTTGAAACGGTCGCTTGTGTTTGTTAAAACTGTATGATATAATCAGGATACACTGACCGTGTTTTTGTTGTTTACATCCAATATGAAGGGATTGTTTTTATGGGATTGTTTTCATCTAATAAAAAAATGAGCACAAGCGACCGCGCGGACGATTTGTTCAAGGCCGGGGAAGCGGCATTTGAAAAATCGGATTACGGCAAGGCGGCAGCCTTCTATAAAAAAGCGGCCGAGTTGGGGCACGCCCAAAGCATGAGCTACCTTGCTTATTGCTACCGTTTCGGCAAGGGCGTTCCCGAAAACGCGAAGGAGGCCTTTTCCTGGTATCAAAAGGCTTACCGCAGCGGCAGAGGCTCCGACGCCGGGAATCTTGGCGCTATGTATCACTATGACGAGATTGACGGCGCAACCGACGATGAGGTGATGGCACTCCTGCTGGAGGGGGCGAAAAACGGCAACTTCAACGCCTATATTCCCCTTACCGAGCGCTATTATTTTGAGGAATTCGGCCAGACCAACGCCAAGCTGGCGGCCTACTGGGCCTATCGCGCGTATCAGGAAAATCAGGTGTCCGGCAGCTACTATATGGGCATGTTCTATTATGACGGCACCTTTTTCCCGAAAGTGCCCGCGTATGCAAAATATTATCTGGAGGAATTTTTAAGCTTGGGCGGCGACGACAAGCAGGTAACCGACCTGCTCAAAGAGGAGACTTTTGAAAAGGTCGCCGGCATAAAACCTGTCCTGAAGCCGTTTGCCGACAAGCTTCCGGAGGGCTTTTTCGATTGTGCAGACCCGCAGGAGATGTTCTACCAGGGGGTGGAGCTGACAAGCGGATATGATGATGACGACAATCCCGTGCCGCAGGATATTGAAAAAGGGATTGCGCTGATCCGAGCGGCGGCCGAGCAGGGCTATGCCAAGGCGCAGAGGGTCCTCGGCCAGTGCTATCTGGAGACGGATGAGCCGTGCCCGGTTTTCTTCGACGACGGAAGCCTGAATATATATAAAAGCGATGGGAAGCAGGCGGTTTACTGGCTGACCAAAGCGGCCGATCAGGGAGAAATTCCGGCTATGGACACACTGGTTCCGATGTTCACCAACGGCAGCGGCGGCGCGGAGAAAAACCGCATACTCGTCCAGATGTACAGCGACATGCGCCAAAAGCTTACCGGAGAGGCGTTTGAAGCCGAGACGGAGGAAGCGGAAAGAAATGAAACATACGCCGATGGGTATAACGTCATACATCTCGACAACGGGGACGTGTATGAGGGCAACGTAGTCGACGGTATGTTCCACGCTGAGGGAAAATACACCTCCCACAAGGGGTGGGTATATGAGGGGTATTTCGTATTTGACGAGGCAAACGGGCATGGTAAGATCACCTATGCAGACGGGGCGGTTTACACCGGTCATGTGCATGCGTATATGCCGGACAGCTATGGAAAGCTGGAGGATCCCGACGGCTCGGTTCGGTGCGGCTGCTGGAAAAACGGCATCATGCACGGCCTTTGCAGCCACTACTTTGCAAACGGCGACGTGTATCACGGTGAGCTTGACAACGGCAACTACACCGGCATCGGCTTATATATTTTCAAAAACGGAGGCAAGGAGGCCGGCCTGTTCGAAAACGGAGAGTGCTTAACGCAGCGCGACGTCATGCAGCACAAAGCCTCCTTCAAAAATATCACCTCCGGCGCTGTAAGCTATTACGGCCAGATGCGCGCCGGATATGTCGGCGGGCAGACGGTTGATTGCCCGAACGGCTATGGTGAGCGGTACAAGGGTGATCGCTATGAGGTCGGTGTGTTCAACAACTCTACGCTGATTCACGGCGCCTGCTCGGACGGGAACATCGTCTCATACGGCGATTTCGATGAGAAAGGAAGGCTGAACGGTGAAGGATGGGTGCTGTTTATAGAGGATTCCGGGCTGGTCTGCTACAAGGGCGGATTTTTAAACAACCGGTATCAGGGAAAAGGCAGCTACACCCGCTCCGACGGGCAGCGCTTTCTCGCGCAGTGGGAGAATGGCGAGCCCATCCGCATAGAGCAGACCTTTGCAGCAAACGGGGAGGAAACCCGCAAGCTTTCCTACACCGGCTGCATGGAGGATGAGGGATACATCCTCTCCCTGGAGACGGACGACTGAAAGCGGCGTCGATCAATGCGGCGGTCGACGCGATACCTCACCGTGTCGGTTGAAAAATGCAGGACAAAGGCAGTGGAGAAAAAAACGGCAAATACTATTCTACCTTTCGAAGCAAAGCCCACCCCGGCGGGGAGGCAGAACGCACCTCCCTTGCCGCGGTGCTGAAGCCGCTTTCAGCGGGATTTGAGGGATTCATCCGCGCAAAGCGGTTTTTCAGCTTGAATAAAGAGGGGCAAGCCGCTGTCCATGAACATCTGGACAGGCGAGGCGGCGGTAAAGCGCTGGCGGGATGTAATGCAGCACTGCCCTAAGCCAAAGGAAAGGCAGAGAAAAGCTGTTTGAAAGCTATAAAATCACGGTCTGCTTATCTGAAATCCGTTCCCGCACGGACGCCGACCGTACCGGGGCGCCGCAGGACTCCAACGCATTTTTTTAGGTGTAAGCGATGACCTTTGTTCAACATTACGATTCCCCGCTGGGCGGCATTTTGCTGGCGGCGGATGAAGAGGGTATGACCGGCCTCTGGTTCGACGGGCAAAAATACTTTGCCCACGATCTTCCGGCGGAGCATACAGAACGAAATACGCCGGTTCTCTCGGAGGCCGGGCGTTGGCTGGACATTTATTTTGACGGGAAAGAGCCGGATTTTATGCCGCCGCTGCACCCCATCGGCTCCGACTTCCGGCGGGCCGTTTGGGAGCTTCTGCTGCAGATTCCCCATGGCCAAACCGCCACCTACGGTGAGATTGCCCGGCAGCTTGCCGGGGCAAAGGTGCTTTCCGGAATGTCGGCGCAGGCGGTCGGAGGCGCTGTGGAGCATAACGAGATCTCCATCATCATTCCCTGCCACCGGGTGGTGGGCACAAACGGCAGCCTGACCGGTTACGCCGGCGGGATTGACAAAAAGGTAAAGCTGCTGGAACTGGAGCGTGCGAACATGCGCGGCCTCTTTATCCCGAAGAAGGGCTCGGCCCTCTAAGGGCGGCAAAAATATTGGAGGTGCCGCCCGGCCCGCGCCGCTTTTCTGCTATGTGCGTGAAGGGGCGGCAGCTTCCCCCGGCAGGGAAGCTGCCGCCTTGCCAAAAGGCGGGGGTGCGGCGCTCTTTGTGTGCCCTTTCGCCTGCGGCCGCGCGCTGGCCTCCTCCGGAGCATTTTGAGGGAGAGAGCAGTTCTCGCGCCGGTTTCGCCTGCGGCTGTACACCGGCCTCCTCCCCCCCTCCGGCTTGTGGAGGCACGGGGCAGGAGCGCCGCTTTGACGGCGTCTTTCCGCAGAGGGCGGGAGGCGCTCCCTCCTCTTCTTCGCCATGCAGAAGCGGCAAAACGAATTATTCATAAAATAGCCTTGCATTCAGGGGCACCATCCCGTATAATACAACGTGGCTCTAATGGAGAACCCCTCGCTGAAAGGAAGCATAAAGCATATGAAGCAATACGATATTGTGATTATCGGCGCCGGCCCGGCCGGCATCTTTACCGCACTGGAGCTGATTAAAAAGGGCTCGACCAAGCGCATTGCCATCGTGGAAAAGGGCAGCCCGGTCGAAAAGCGCCACTGCCCCAAGAGTGAGACCAAGGTTTGCGTAAACTGCAAGCCCTACTGCCATATCACCACCGGCTTTTCGGGGGCGGGCGCGTTTTCGGACGGCAAGCTCTCTTTAAACTGTGAGGTGGGCGGCGACCTGCCCGACCTGATCGGGCGGGACAAAGCGCAGGAGACGATTGATTACACCGACCAGATTTATCTTGAATTTGGCGCGGACACCAAAATCGAAGGCGTCGGGCAGGAGGAAAAGGTTAAAAAAATCCGCCGCCGCGCCATTCAATCCGGCCTGATGCTGGTCGACTGCCCCATCCGTCACCTCGGCACCGAAAAGGCGCAGGAGATTTACTACGGCATTCAGCAGTTTTTGCTGGAGCATGGGGTGGAGATTTATTTCAACCACATCTGCGAGGATGTGCTGATCTCGGACGAGGTCTGCACCGGCGCGGTCGTCCGCAACGAAACCGGCGCAAAGGAGGAATTCGTCCTGCAGGCCGACCATGTGATCGTGGCGACCGGACGGCGGGGCGCCGACTGGCTTGAGCGGGTGTGTGAGGCGCACGGCATTCTCCACGCGCCCGGCACGGTCGACATCGGCGTTCGGGTCGAGGTTCGCAACGAGATCATGGAGGAGGTCAACAACGTCCTCTATGAATCCAAGCTGATCGGGTATCCGCTGCCCTTCAAAAACAAGGTGCGCACCTTCTGCCAGAACCCCGGCGGCTTCGTCAGTCAGGAGAACTATGACGACGGCCTCGCGGTGGTCAACGGCCATTCGTTTAAAGAGAAAAAGTCGGACAACACCAACGTCTCTATCCTCTGCTCGCACAATTTTTCAGAGCCGTTTAACCAGCCGATCGCCTATGCCAAGAAGGTGGGCGAGCTGACCAACATGCTGGGAGCGGGACACATCCTGGTGCAGAGATACGGCGACATCCTCGACGGCAAGCGCACCTGGCCGAAGGAGCTGGCGCAGTCGAACGTCAAGCCCAGCCTTCCCGACGCGGTAGCCGGCGACATCACGGCGGCTATCCCCTATCGCACCATGACCAACATTATCAATTTTATCGCGGCGATGGATCACGTCGTTCCCGGCTTTGCCAGCCACGAAACCCTGCTTTACTCTCCCGAGCTGAAATTTTACAGCAACCGGGTCAAGATGGACGACCATTTCAACACCAATATCCGCGGGCTGCACTGCCTCGGCGATTCCAGCGGCTGGACGAGAGGGTTGATGATGGCCTCGATCATGGGGGTACTGATGGGTCGCGAGCTGCTGGAGAAATAGACCGGGCGGTCGGGCAATCGGGAGGCCGAACAGCTGAACCTCGGGCTGAACCTCAGGAGGCCGAACGCCTGAACCCCGGGGCCCGAACGGCTGAGCAATCGGGCAACCGGGCACCTGAACACCCGGACAGTCGGACAACCGGGCGGGAGGTCGGAGAAAAGAACGCCTCCCGCACTTTGTAAGGCGGAGAGAGCTGAGAGTGCGCACTTTACGCAGAAGAAAACCAAGCAGCAGCCAGCCGGAAAGGCTGCCATCACATCTGCTTTGACAACAAGCAAGTATCTATAAAGACCGGCAGGCGATCGAAAGTCTCCATTCCGCAATGGATGACGAGTATTTTAAAAAACTCGCTCAAAAACAAAAAAGACGGTATCGTTATCGTGGCGGACTGCTGCCGGAGACTTGGTATCAGCCGCTCTACATGGCATAATCGAGTAAGAGGGAT
>UQRS01000081.1 GCA_900543525.1 uncultured Oscillospiraceae bacterium | reverse complement strand
TTTTTATCAAAGCGCGTTGACGAAAAAGGCAGAAAGCTGTATGATAAGAAAGTACCATCGGCAAGCAATGATGGACTCCGGTGAGGAAGAGGACAACGGCAGGTTGACGCCCACCGAAGGCGATGACAAGGCTCGGCGCCCGTCAGGGTCGCTATCAACCGATGTACCATCGGCTAACAAGGACAAAAAGCGCCGGAAAGACGCGCTGGCAGGTGCTTTGCAGTTTTGCCGGAGGAGATATGTGTCCGGACAGGAAAGATACGCAGAGAATACTTGCATATTGTCAAGGGGTCCTGACGCAGTATGGACGCATTTCTGCCCGCCGGAACCGTGCCTGCCCTCGTCAATCGATGGTACCATTATGACTGTGATAACAAGCCGGCGCTCTGCAGAAGCGCCGACGTTTTTTGGATATACGGAAGGGTAGTGTGGGTTTTTCATGGTTTTTTCCAGCCTCTTTTTTCTTTACGTTTTTCTGCCGCTCAATTTGGTGTTTTATGTTTTCGCAAAGGATCTCCGGGCGAAAAATACCGTGATGATCATATTCTCCCTGATTTTTTACGCCTGGGGCGAGCCGGTCTATCTCCTTTTGCTGATTGCGATGGCTTTTGCCGACTGGCTGCTGGCGCAGTATATCGGGAGTAAGCCCTACCGATCGTTTGGTGCGCGCTTCGGCCTTGTTGCGGCCTGCGTCGTCAACCTCGGGCTTCTGGCCGTTTTCAAATACGGCACCTTTTTTGCCGAAAATACGCATGCGCTTTTCGGGTTTCCCGCCGTGATTCCCAGCATTGCGCTGCCGATCGGCATCTCCTTTTACACCTTCCAGCTCCTTTCCTATGTCGTCGATGTGTATAGGGGAGAGGTTCCGCCTCAGCGCAGCTTTAAAATTCTGCTTCTGTATGTCAGCCTTTTTCATCAGTGTATTGCCGGCCCGATCGTCCGGTACAAGGATGTGGAGAACGAGCTGATGCAGCGCTCCTCCTCCGTGCGGGAGATTTCCCAGGGGGTGAGCCGCTTCACGGTCGGCCTTGCGAAAAAGGCGCTGCTGGCCAACATCTGCGGCCAGCTTGCCGACACGCTGCTGCTTTCCGACGCGGCGGCGGCCGGCGCGGACGCTGTGACCGTCCTGATGGGGAGGCCGGCGCTCTCCCTCTGGCTTGGCGTGCTGGCCTTCACATTGCAGATTTATCTGGATTTTTCGGCCTATTCCGACATGGCGATCGGCATGGGTCTTATGATCGGGTTTCATTATAAGGAGAATTTCGACTATCCCTATACCTCGCACACCGTGGCCGAGTTCTGGCGGCGGTGGCACATGTCTCTCGGCAGCTTTTTCAGAGATTATGTTTACATACCGCTCGGCGGCAACCGGAAGGGGAAAAGGCGCACCTATGTCAATATGTTCGTGGTCTGGCTGCTGACCGGCTTCTGGCACGGCGCGAGCTGGAATTTTATGCTCTGGGGACTGTATTTCTTCCTGTTCCTGGTGCTGGAACGCGCCTTTTTGAAGGAAAAGCTGGAGGCGCTGCCGGCCATTGTCTCCCGGATTTATTTGCTGGCCGTCGTCTATTTCGGATGGATTCTCTTCAAATTCCGCGACCTGTCGCTGGTTGGACGGACGCTGCTTGGCATGTTCGGACTCAACGGCAACGGCTTTACCAATTTTGAGGTCAATTCGGTTCTCGGGTCGCACCTGTTTATCCTGATCCTCTGCATTCTTGCCTGCACGCCGGTGGTCAAATACCTCTCGGCCGCGCTGGAAAATCTGGGGCGCAGATGGGCGCCGGTCGGTGCGGTCAACAGCCTCCTCCGGATTGCCTGCCCGATTTTGCTGCTGGTGCTGTCGACCGCCGCGCTGGTCGGAAACAGCTACAACCCGTTTTTGTATTTTCAGTTTTAAAGGAAGGAGAAATGCCACATGCCGCAAACTACATCTGATACCCGCACCAAAAGCCGTCGGAAGCAAAGGCCGTATGCCGGCGTGCAGATTCTGGCCTTCTTCTTCTCACTGTACGTTTTTGCATTTTTGTCCTGGTTGATTCCGCTGCGGCCCAGCTATTCGGAGAGCGAGAAGCGCGAGCTGACCCGCTTTCCCTCCTTTTCCTTCGCGAGTCTTTTTGACGGCAGCTTTTTTGACGGAATCAACACCTGGTTCGCCGATACCTTCCCGTTCAGGGAGGGGCTGATCTCCCTGAATGGGCGGATGCAGAATCTCTACGGCTTTTCTACGGCGCAGATACACGGGGAGGTCACGCAGGGAGAGGATATTCCTGACGCGCCGATGAGCGAGCAGCCTGCCGCGCCGGGTGACGCCAGCTCGGACGCTCCGTCCTCCTCTGAGCCGGAGGAGCTTGATCTGGACGGCGTGCCGACCCAAAGCCTCAGCGCCCTGCTGATTGTGGGGGACAGCGCCTATGAATATTATAATTTTGTGCAGTCGGTCGCCGATACATATATAACCGCGATCAACAGCTGTGCAGCCTCTCTTCAGGGGACGGCTACAGTTTACGACATGGTGATTCCGCTGAGCATGGACATCCGCCTGCCGGAGTCTTTTAGGAAAACCATCAACACTTCTGATCAGAAGAAGGCTATTGAATATATGTACTCCTCCATGCGGGAGGGGGTAAAGACGGTGGATGCCTACAGCGCGCTGAAATCCCACAGCGACGAGTATCTCTATTTCCGCACCGACCATCACTGGACGGCGCTCGGCGCTTACTACAGCTACCGCGCCTTCGCCGGAGTCCGGGGCATCACGCCGGCCGAGCTGTCCGCCTTTACAGAGGCGTCCTATCCCGGCTATCTCGGCTCCTTCTACTCCGAGTCGGGGAAGAACGCCAGTCTCTCGGCCAATCCCGACACGGTGTACACCTATACTCCGGCCGATACCAACGATATCACCATCACCACGGCCGGCGGGGTGGAGTATAATGCCGAGCTGGTGGCCGACGCGACCGACTTTGACAACTCCAGCAAATTTATCGCGTTCATCGGAGGGGATAACCCCTACTCGGTGATTCACAACCCCAACCTGACCGACGGGTCGACCTGCATCGTGGTGAAGGAGTCGTTCGGCAACGCCTTTGTGCCCTTCCTCGTCCCGAATTATCAGAATATTTATGTCGTCGACTACCGCTATTATCACAAGGTGAAAAGCGGCGGCGTTCCCGCCCTGGCGCGGGAGGTCGGGGCGCAGGATGTGCTGTTCATCAACAACATCTCCGCTACGAGGAATAAAAGCCTGATGAGCTATCTGGCCGCCCTCTGTCAGTGAGCGGGGGAGGAAAAACGCCTCCTTTATGCTTTTTTAAATCTGTCCGCGCACCGGACTGCCTTTGGCGGTGTTCGAGCGCGGACGCTTTTATTTGAAAGGAGAGGCTCGCCGCACGGCCTCCGCCTTGAAAGAGGCTGTGGGATCGCATACGGCTGAGACCTTGCTTTTTTGGCGGAGAATTTGTTTTCTGCCGTTTTCTGCCGTTTTCTGCCGTTTTCTGCCGATTGTCTGCAAATAAAACGCCGCCTGCAGAACATCTTCCAAAAAGACAGTTTTGCAGACGGCGGCCGGAGGATACAAACGCAAGCCAATTTATCTCCCGGCAAAAGTATTATGTGCCGACATTTTTTCGATAACCATGGAAATTTTCGGTAATGATTTGACAAAACGCCGCTTGTGCATTATTATGGTTCTTATTAAAAACAAAATGCAGAATTATGCTTTGATTTGAATTTTGTTTCGTGAACCGACCCGCCTGCTTTGTAATATACACGGGTCGGATAGGGGAGGAATCAGCTTTATGGCAAAAGAGTTGGCAAAGGTTTACGAACCGGCCGAGGTGGAGGACAGAACCTACCACTTCTGGATGGAGGGGGGATACTTCCACGCCAAGCGTGAGGAAGGGAAGAAAACCTATACCATCGTGATCCCGCCGCCCAACATTACCGGGCAGCTGCATATGGGACACGCTCTGGACAATACGCTGCAGGACATCCTGATCCGCTGGAGGCGGATGCAGGGCTATGATACCCTCTGGGTGCCCGGCACCGACCACGCCTCCATCGCGACCGAGGCCAAGATTGTCGCCGCCATGCAGGAGGAGGGCCTGACCAAGGAATCTCTCGGGCGTGAGGGATTTCTTGAGCGCGCCTGGGCCTGGAAGGAAAAATTCGGCGGCCGCATTATCGAGCAGCTCAAGAAGCTCGGCTCCTCCTGCGACTGGGAGCGGGAGCGCTTCACGCTGGATGAGGGGTGCAGCCGCGCCGTTAACGAGGTTTTTGTAAATTTGTATGAAAAGGGCCTGATCTACCGCGGAGAGCGGATTATCAATTGGTGTCCCCACTGCCTGACCTCCATTTCGGACGCCGAGGTGGAGTATGCCGATCAGGCCGGTCATTTCTGGCACCTGAAATATCCCTTTGCCGACGGCAGCGGTTATCTCGAGCTGGCTACCACCCGGCCGGAGACGCTGCTCGGCGACACGGCAGTGGCGGTCAACCCGGCCGACGAGCGGTATAAGGACGCCGTGGGCAAAACGGTCATCCTCCCCCTGGTGCACAGGGAGATTCCGGTGATCGCCGACGATTATGTGGAGATGGATTTCGGCACCGGCGTCGTGAAGATCACGCCGGCGCACGATCCCAACGACTTTGAGGTCGGTCTGCGCCACAACCTCCCGGTGCTGACCGTAATGACCGAGGATGCCAAGATCACCGAGGACTATCCGGCCTATGCCGGGATGGACCGGTATGCGGCGCGCAAGGCCATTGTCCGCGACCTGGAGGCGGAGGGCGCTCTCGCCGGGGTGGAGGATCACGACCACAACGTCGGCACCTGCTATCGCTGCGGCACGACGGTTGAGCCGCGGGTCTCCAAGCAGTGGTTTGTCAAGATGAAGCCGCTGGCCGGCCCCGCCATCGACGCGGTAAAGGATGGGGAGACCAAATTTGTCCCCCAGCGGTTTGAGAAGATTTACTTCCACTGGCTGGAAAATATCCGCGACTGGTGCATTTCCCGTCAGCTCTGGTGGGGACACCGGATCCCGGCCTGGTACTGCGCCGACTGCGGGGAGATTACCGTCTCCAAAACCGCGCCGACCGCCTGCGCCCACTGCGGCAGCAGCCATATCGAGCAGGATCCCGATACGCTGGATACCTGGTTCAGCTCGGCGCTCTGGCCCTTCTCGACCCTCGGCTGGCCGGAGGAGACGGAGGATTTTAAGCACTACTACCCGACCAATACGCTGGTTACCGGCTATGATATTATTCCCTTCTGGGTCATGCGGATGATGTTCTCCGGGCTGGAGCACACCGGGAAGGCGCCCTTCAACACCGTACTGATTCACGGCCTTGTCCGGGACGCGCAGGGACGCAAGATGTCCAAATCTCTCGGCAACGGAATCGACCCGCTGGAGGAGATTGAGAAATACGGCGCCGACGCGCTGCGCTTCTCTCTGGCGACCGGAAACAGCCCCGGCAACGACATGCGCTATACGCCCGAGAAGGTGGAGGCCAGTCGGAATTTCGCCAACAAGCTGTGGAACGCCTCCCGCTTTGTGCGGATGAACCTGCCGGAAGGGGAGCCTGCCGCGCATCTGCCCGCACACCTCGCGCTGGAGGATAAGTGGATTCTTTCCAAATACAACCGCCTGGTGGCCGACGTGACCGAGAATCTGGAGAAATTCGAGCTCGGCCTTGCGGTTGCCAAGCTGTATGAGTTTACCTGGGATGTTTTCTGCGACTGGTATATCGAGGTGGCAAAGGTCGGCCTGAACTCCGGCGACGGGGAGAAGGCGGCAGCCACCCGCGCGGTGCTGGTCTATGTCCTCGACGGCATTTTGAAGCTGCTGCATCCCTTCATGCCCTTTATTACCGAGGAGATCTGGCAGTCTCTGCCCCATGAGGGGGAGAGCATCATGGTTTCGGCCTGGCCGGTTTGCAGCGACGCCCTCTGCTTTGCGGCGGAGGAGGCCGAGTTTGAGCGGATCATGGCGGCGGTGCGCGCCATCCGCAACCGCCGGGCGGAGATGAACGTGCCTCCGTCCAAGAAGGCGAAGGTCTGCATCGCGACCCAGTACGCCGATACCTTTGCCAGCGGAGCGGTGTTCATGCAGCGGCTGGCCTTTGCCTCTGAGGTGGAGGTCGGTGTGGAATTTGACATGCCCGGCGCACTGACGGTGGTTACGGCCGACGCACGCATCTATATCCCGATGAACGAGCTGGTGGATATTGAGGCCGAGCGCGCCCGCCTGCAAAAGCAGCTTGCCGCAGCGAAAAAAGAGCTGGAATTTGTGCGCGCCAAGCTTTCCAATGAGAATTTCGTCTCCAAAGCGCCGGCGGCCGTGGTGGACGCCCAGCGCGCGCAGGAGGCCAAGACGGTTGAAAAACTCTCCATGCTTGAAGAGAGCCTCGCTGCGCTCGGATAAAGCAGGAACTGAAAAATGGCTGAGGTGTGGGGCTGAGCGTTTTTATACGCTCGGCCGCCGCACTTCGCTTTTGTGGGAGAATTTGAATATGCATATGGAATACACCGATGCGCTGTCCTATATTCACGGCCTGCTGCGGTTCGGCATCCGTCCCGGACTCGAGCGGATGGAGGCGCTGCTTTCCTCCGACGGCGACCCGCAGGAGGAGCTGAAAATTCTGCATGTCGCCGGTACCAACGGCAAAGGCTCGACCTGCGCCATGCTGGCTTCGGTTTTGCAGGAGGCCGGGTATCGCGTCGGGCTTTTTACCTCGCCCTATGTGGTGGATTTCCGGGAGCGGATTCAGATAAACGGCAGCTTCATCCCGGAGGAGGAGGTCGCCCGCATCACCGCCATTCTCCGCCCGATCGCGGAGGAGAAGGCGGCCGCCGGCCTCGGCCCCACCGAGTTTGAGTTTATTACGGCGCTGGCCTTCCACTATTTTGCCGAGCAGCACTGTGACTATGTCGTGCTGGAGACGGGGCTGGGCGGCCGTCTAGACTCCACCAATGTCGTGAAGAGTCCGCTGGTCTCTGTCATCACCAACATCGCTATGGATCACACCGACATCCTCGGCGACACGGTGGGGGAGATTGCGCGTGAAAAATGCGGCATCATCAAGCCGGGCTGCCCGGTGGTTGCCGCGCCGCAGATTCATGCGGAGGTGCAAAAGCTGATTTCGGACTGCGCGATGGAGCAGGACTGCTCCTTCACCCTCTGCGACGCCGGACAGGTCGAGGTTCTTTCCTCCGACCTTACGGGCAGCCGCTTTGCCTTCCGGGGGGAGGAGTACAGCCTCTCCCTGATCGGGCGGCATCAGATCTGCAACGCCATCACCGCGATTGAGGCGCTCGCCTCGGCCAAGATTCCGCTGCCGCAGGGGGCGCTGGCCGCCGGCCTTCGCAAGGCCAATCTTCCGGCGCGGCTGGAGGTGGTCTCCCGTCGGCCGCTGGTGCTGCTGGACGGCGCGCACAATCCCGATGGGATGAAGGCGCTCTGCCGCGTGATGGAGCCGCAGGCCGGGGCGTGGACGGCGATCGCCGGCATGATGGCGGACAAAAACTATGACCGCGCGATGGAGCTGCTCGGCCCGCTTTGCAAGTCCATCATCACCGTTACGGTAGAAGGGTACGACCGTTCCCTCTCCGGGGAGGCGCTGGAGAAAGCGGCCGGCTTCTACTGCGCCGACGTCTGCACGGCGGCCGATTATACGGCGGCGCTGGAGCTGGCGGTGGACAAATCTGCCGGAGGGCCGATTGTAATTTGCGGCTCTTTTTACCTCGCCGGCGGTATTCGACAAAAGCTGAGCGAATATTTTAAAAATAGAAGTTAGCGATTGCCACACTTCGAGCAAATTTTCAGAATGAATCCCTTATTCTTATGAATAAGGGATTTTCTTTTTGGAAAAATATGGTGTGGGAGAGGGAAAGCCTCTTCGCAAAATAAAATATAGGAGGTTTAAAAACGCTATGCCTGTCAACATTGAGGTTAAGGATACCGTCATGCGCGTGCTGCTGGACGGGGAAATTGACCATCACACAGCCGCCGCCATCCGGGAGGAGGCCGACGCCGCCATCGACGCCGAATTGCCGGAGGTTCTCATCCTCGACTTCCGGGACGTCACATTCATGGACAGCTCGGGCATCGGACTGGTGATGGGGCGCTACCGCAAGCTTAAGGAGCTGCCTCACCCATGTGAGTTGCATATCACCAACACTTCGCCCTCCATCTACAAGGTGATGCACCTTGCCGGACTGGAGCGGCTGGCCAAAATCGACAAGGGGAGGTAAGCAGAATGTGTGAAAATCAGATGCGGATGACGATTGATTCCCACTCGTCCAACGAAAGCTTCGCCAGAGTCGCGGTGGCCGCCTTTGTCGCCCAGCTCGACCCGACGGTGGAGGAGATCAGCGACATCAAGACCGCTGTGTCGGAGGCGGTAACCAACTCGATCGTGCACGGCTATCGCGACGACATCGGCAAAATCTACATAACCGTGCAGATTTTGAAAAACCGGCATATTAAAATCTCGATCCGGGATAAAGGCCGCGGGATCGAGGATGTCGAAAAGGCCATGGAGCCGCTTTTCACGACCGCCGGCGGAGAACGGGCAGGCCTCGGCTTTGCGGTCATGCAGAGCTTTATGGACAAGGTGAAGGTGCGCTCGGCGGTCGGGAAGGGCACCACGGTGACCATGACCAAGGCCATCAGCTTCCGGATTCCCGCCAATGGTTGAGCAGGCGACGGACAGGCTGGTCTGTGAAAACACCGGGCTGGTGCACGCCTGCTGCCGCCGTTTCGCGGGCAGAGGCGTCGAGTACGACGACCTCTACCAGAGCGGCTGCATGGGGCTGGTCAAGGCGGTGAGAGGCTTTGACCCCGACCGCGGCCTGCAATTTTCGACCTATGCGGTGCCGGTGATTCTGGGGGAGATCAAGCGTCTCTTCCGGGACGGGGGCAGCGTCAAGCTGTCGCGCAGCCTGAAGGAGCTGTCGTACAAGGCCTCCCGCCGGCGGGAGGAGTGGATCAAGGCAAGCGGCAGGGAACCGACCCTGTCGGAGCTGGCGGCCGAGTTTTCGGTCACGGCGGAGGAGGTCGGCGAAGCCCTCTGCGCCGCGCAGCCGGTACAGTCGCTGGCCTTCTGCGATGAGGAGGGGGAGCATGAGCTGCCGGTCTCCGGAAAGGATGAGATCGGCGCGCTGACCGAAAGCCTCGCTTTGCGGGACGCACTTGGAAAGCTGTCGGCGGCCGACGCCATGCTGATCCGCTGCCGGTACTATGCGGGGAAAACCCAAAGCGAGACGGCCGCCCTGCTCGGCATGACGCAGGTGCAGGTCTCGCGGCGGGAGAAGAGGATTTTCAAAGAATTACGGCGCATACTGCAAGGGTGAGGGGTTGCGGTATGCGCCGTGGTTTTTGTTCTAATCTGTTGTTATGTAAACTTAAAAAAATTGGGGTATGGGGATTATATCCCCTTATTTTTTTATGTGCGGATTATTATTATAGACGTAGCAAAAACGAACCTTTGCGCTCATGCCGCGGGGCACCCCTTTTCTGTCCGTACAGAAAAGGGGTGCCCGCGCGGCATGAGCGCAAAGGCTTA
>UQRS01000080.1 GCA_900543525.1 uncultured Oscillospiraceae bacterium | reverse complement strand
GGGTGCTGTTCAGCTAACGCATATTCGGGGATTTTAACGCATTATTTGTGCAAAAAGATATTATTTTGAAGCAATAATGCCTTATTAACACTCAGTCTTATCTACAATGCCTTTTTCGGGCAGTTTTTCACGCACTCAAAGCAGAGAATGCACTCCGTCCCATTCTCCCTTTTCCTCGAATTGTCGGTCACATCCACATCCATGGGACAGACCCGCCTGCACCTGCCGCAGGAGACGCATTTACTCGTATCGCACTTGATCCGGAGGAGGGAAAAATAACTCATCGGCTTTAGAAACACGGTGATCGGGCATATGTATTTGCAAAAAGCCCGGTTGTCCTTCAAGAGGAAAGCAAGCCCGATACCGACGGCATAATACAGAAGATTGCCAATCACAAACGCCCAGAACATGATTTTTTCCATATTGCCGACGTGGGACAGAAAGAGTGCTGCCACAAACACAAGCGACGCCGCAAAAACGATATACCGGATCCATCCGATTTTCTTCCGCGGCCGGCTCGGCGTTTTATAAGGGAGGAAGTCAAGCACCATCGCCGTCCAGCAGGCGTAGCCGCACCATCCCCTTCCAAAAAACAGCGGCCCGAATATCTTCGCCACCGCATAGTGGATGGTCGCCGCCTCAAACACGCTGGTAAACAGATAGTACCAGAACCCCTCAATCTGCATGTTTTCGCGGCAAATCAGCCCGAGATAGACCAGCATGTACCCGCCGACCAGAAGCTGGGTCACCCGCCGGGCATGCTTATGCCCCGTCAGAAAGAGGAAGAGGCCAAGCGCGATCGAGAGGCCGATATAGCTGAAATTGAAAAGATAAAACAGGTTATCCTTGGTCAGCCAGAGCGTGACGGCCACCGTTTCAAACACCGCCAGCATAATGATGGGAAGCAGAAATTTCCGCATTTTACGCCTCCTTAAAAGCCCTTACATTCCGGAGTAGTGTCCGTTTTCCACCAGCGCCCGTATGGCGGAAACCACCTGCGGTTTATCCTCCTTATAGGTCACGCCGTACCACTTGTCCTCCGCGATCAGGACGCGGACGCGCCGAAGCTTCTCCCGAATCAGGCGATCCACCACGCCGGGCAGATAAAACTCCGCCTTCAGCTCGCTTCCCTTCGCATCCAGAAAGGCGGTAAAATCCTCCTCCAGATAGCGGAAAAAGTCCGGCGTAAAGCCCCACATATTCATCGAAACGACCGTCCCGGGGTCGAGCGCCTTTCCGTCGGACGTCCGGCAGTCGGGGCCGATGCCGCCAACCTCCACAATATCCGAGAGGCAGCCATCCTCCACCCGGCATACCCCACGGGAGACGGTGCCGTTTTCGGTCACCGTGTTGCCGAGGCGGTATCCCACCATGCAGTAATCCTCCCCGCCCGCACAAAGCTGACGGTAAATCTGCGCAAAGGCCGATCGCCCATAGTAATCGTCGGCGTTGATCACGGCGAAGGGAGTGCGCACAGCCTCCCTGCAGCAGAGCACCGCTTGCCCCGTTCCCCACGGCTTCTCCCGCCCCGGAGGGCAGGTGTATCCGATGGGGAGCGCGTCCGTCTCCTGAAAGACATACTCCACATCTATCATTTTGGAAATCCGGCTGCCGACCGTTTGCTTAAAAATCTCCTCAATCGAGTGTTTGATCACAAAAACAACCTTGTTAAAGCCGGCCTGCTTCGCGTCGTAGACCGAAAAGTCGAGGATTGCCTCTCCCTTCGGGCCGACCGGCTCAGCCTGCTTCAGGCCGCCAAACCGACTTCCCATACCGGCCGCCATGACAACCAGCGTAGCATCCATGGACATTGCACCCACTCCCCTTCATGATTCAATAGCTGCGATAGCTCCCGACCACCCGGCCGAGGATCACCAGACTTTCCGGATAGATCGGAGAAAAATCCGGGTTTTCCGGCATGAGCACCGGCCGGCCGTTCTCAAACGCCAGGCGTTTGACGGTGGCCTCATCCTCGATCAGCGCGATGATGATGTCCCCCTCCCGCCAGGCGGCGCTGCGGTCGGCGACCACAATATCTCCGTCAAGAATGCCGGCGTCCCGCATACTGTAGCCCGAAACGTTCAAAGCGAACAGGCTTCCATCCTTGACACTCGACGCCGGATAGGGAATGTAATCCTCAATCTGCTGAACGGCGAGAATCGGCTGGCCGGCCGTCACCCGTCCGAGCACCGGTACCTGCACCGCCGGAGAGGTACCCTCAATCTTAATCGAGCGGGAGGATTTCCGGTCGCGCGAGATATAACCGTATTCCTCCAGCGTGTCGAGGATGCCGTGCACGGTCGAAGTGGATTTTATTCCGGTGTCGGCGCAGATTTCCCGCACCGTGGGGGGGAGTCCGTCGGCGATCTTATGCATCAGGCATTCATAAACCTTGGCCTGCTTTTCGTTCAAACCGGGTCTGGACATGCTTTTTCCCTCCGTATTCCTTCAAAATTCGTTTCCCTTTTGCAAAGGGATTTTCTGCCCTTTATGAAAAACGAACATTTATTCTTTTTTATTATACCAGCCTCTCGCACGCATTGCAACCGTTTTTCCTTAAGAACGCCGTTTTTTTAAAAATGCGTCGCCATAGTCTTCAGCCCGGCTGCTCCTTCGTATTCAGAGGGCAGAGGCGGCGGAGCGTCCGCCACATCAGGCAGAAGGCGATCACAGCCGCGATTCCCTCCGCGATCGGGAAGGCGATCCAGATGCCGGTGATTCCCAGCGGCCGAAGCAGCAGCAGTGCCAGCGGCGGTATAATCACCAGCTGCCGCAGCACCGACACGGTCAGAGAGGAAAATCCGCGGCCGAGCGCCTCAAACCCGCCGGAGAACACCACTCCGACGGAGGAGAGCAGAAACCCGCCGCAAAGAATACGGAAGGCCGGCACGCCCATTTCCAGCAAATCGGGGGAGGCATCAAAAAGCCCCAGAACCTGCCGCGGGAAGAAGCAAAACAGAAGCGTCCCCGCCAGCATAATCGCCGCCACCAGCCCGGTGGCAACCGCCAGCGTTTTGCGTACCCGACTGTAATTTCCCGCGCCGTAGTTGTATGACAAAATCGGACGCATGCCCTGAACCGTGCCGTTGGAGGGCATATACACAAAGGTCTGCACCTTATAATACAGCCCGAACACCGCCACCGCAGTTTGAGAAACAGAGGCCAAAATCCCATTCAGCAGGCTTACAAGCACCGACGGCATGGCGGCCATAACGGCCGACGGCACGCCGACCGAATAAATCCTGCCGCAAATACTCCGGCGCGGACGGTAGCGGCGGAACTGCAGCCGAATCGGATGCTTTCCTCTGGCGAAAAGCAGGATGGAGAGCAGGCAGGCGGACATCTGCCCGATCACGGTGGCGATTGCGGCGCCGGACACGCCCAGTGCCGGGCAGCCGAACATGCCGAAGATCAGGATCGGGTCCAGCAGGATGTTGATCAGCGCGCCGGCCATTTGCAGCAGCATGGGCACAAGCATATTTCCGACCGCCTGAAACATTTTTTCAAAATTGATATGAAACAGCTGCCCCACCGCAAGGCAGACCACAATCCGGCCGTACTGCGTTCCCCACTCCAGCACCTGCGCATTCTCGGTGAAAAGGCCGAGGTACGGGCGGACGCACAGCAAACCGAAAAGCAAAAACAAAACCGCATGCAGCGCGGTCAGCCAAATGCCGCAGGTTGCAGCCTCATTCACCGTATCCGACTTGCCGGCGCCAAGGCTGGTGGAAATCACCGCGCCCAGTCCGACGCCAAAGCCGACCGATACCGACAGCACCAGATTCTGCAGCGGAAAGACCAGAGAAAGGGCGGTGATCGCATCCTCTCCCAAACGGGCTACAAAAATGCTGTCCACAATATTGTACATCGACTGAATAAACATCGACAGCATGGGCGGAAGCGCCATGGAAAGCAAAAGCGGAAAAATGCGGCGGCTTCCCATCCGGTTTTCAGAAGAAAATTTTTTTGTATCTGACATGTTTTTTCCTTTCCTGATACGATGCTTCCGGCGGCAAAAGCGGCCGAAAAAGCGCAGCGGCTGTCCATCTCCGACAGCAGGTAAAGCTTCAAGCCATCTCTTGAGGCAGCGAGCGGCAGAGCGGATGTTTCTCTCTCACCGCACAATCTGCAGCCGCCGCTTCAAGACTCGGCGATTTTTTATTATACCGGATGGAAGGGAGAATTTCCACCCTTTTCCCGCCTTTTGTCAAAAACATTTCACCGGTTGTTCGGCTGACGGCCCTCTCCCCTGCCGACTCCCCGGCTGTATGGATTTCCACTTGATTATTCTGCGGACAGGTTTTATAATGTAAGTGTATAATCATTGTGCTGCAAAATAGCGTTCTGCCGGCCGGAACTTGCATTGCCAACCATCCGCAGCCGTCAGAATGCCTATCCTCCCCAAAAGAAAGGAATGTCCAATTTTATGAAACTCGGTATCGTGGGACTGCCCAACGTCGGCAAGTCCACCCTCTTCAACGCAATCACCAACGCCGGCGCCGGCGCAGCCAACTACCCCTTTTGCACCATCGAGCCGAACATCGGCGTCGTATCGGTGCCGGACAGCCGCCTCGACGCGCTGGCGGAGATGTACCATCCCGACAAGATCACCCCGGCCGTGATCGAGTTTGTCGATATCGCCGGTCTGGTGCGCGGCGCCTCCAAGGGAGAGGGGCTGGGCAACCAGTTCCTGGCCAACATACGGGAGGTGGACGCCATCGTCCACGTTGTTCGCTGCTTTGAGAACGACGACATCGTCCACGTCGACGGTTCTGTAGATCCCGCCCGTGACATCGAAACCATCAACATCGAGCTGATCTTCTCGGATCTGGAGATGGTGCAGCGCCGCCTCGACCGCACGTCCAAAGCCATGAAGGGCGACAAATCCCTTGCGGGAGAGGTAGATTTCCTCCGCCGGCTGTATGATCATCTGGAGAGTGGGAAGCCCGCCCGGTCGATCGAGCGCAGCGAAAGCGAGGAGGAGATTCTTTCCTCCATCGCGCTGCTCTCCCTGAAGCCGGTCATCTACGCCTGCAATATGAGTGAGGTCGACTTCACCGACGGCATCGAGCAAAATGAACGGTACAACACGGTGCAGGCCATCGCAAAGGCCGAGGGAGCTGAGACGCTCCCCATCTGCGCCGAGCTGGAGGCCGAGATCGCCGGCATGGAGCCGGAGGAAAAGGCGGTCTTTTTATCCGAGCTCGGGCTGGAGCAGTCAGGTCTCGACCGGCTGATTTCCAAATGCTACTCCCTGCTGGGGCTGATCTCCTATCTGACGGCCGGGCAGCCGGAGGTGCGCGCCTGGACGATTACGCAAGGCACCAAAGCTCCGCAGGCCGCCGGCAAAATTCACACCGATTTCGAGCGCGGCTTCATCCGGGCGGAGGTAATCTCCTTTGACGAGCTGATGGCCTGCGGCAGTATGACCGCCGCGAAGGAAAAGGGACTCGTCCGCAGCGAGGGTAAGGAGTATGTTATGAAAGACGGGGACATCGTCCTCTTCCGCTTTAACGTATAAACGCATTCCACGGCATTTACAAAATTTGAAAAGAGGTTTTCTATCATGAAACGAACGCTATCCCTTCTGCTGGCGCTTTGCCTCTGCCTTTCCTGCTTTTCGATGATTCTCACCGCCGGGGCGGCCACATCGGGAGATTTTTCCTACACCGTCGCGGGAGATGAGGTCACGATCACCCGCTACAACGGCAGCAACACCACCGTTTCTATTCCGGCGCAGATCGAGGGCAAGGCGGTCACGGCGATCGGCGAGGAGGCCTTCATCGGCAAGGGCGTGGTTTCGGTCACCCTGCCGGAGGGGGTGCGCAGCATCGGCAACTACGCCTTTGACCAGTGCCGCAAGCTGACCGATATTCATCTTCCCTCCTCGCTGGAGAGTATCGGAAACCTGGCCTTTAACCTCTGTCTGGTGCTGCCGGAAATCACGCTGCCGAAAAACGTCAGCACGCTGGGCATGTATCTGTTCACGGCCTGCGACAAGCTGACCGGTATTTATGCAGAGGATGGCAGCGCATATTACAAATCCGTTGACGGCGTGCTTTACTCCGCTGACGGAAAGACGCTGGCCGCTTATCCGACCGGCCGCGCGGGCGCTTACAGCATTGCCGACGGTGTGGAGACGATCCGCACCACCGCCTTTGCCTACAGCCCCGTCACCGCAGTAAGCTTCCCCGCCTCCATCCGCAGCATTCAGAACAGCGCTTTTCAGTCCTGCAAGCAGCTGACCGAAATCACGCTGCCCGAGGGTGTCGCTTCGATCGGATCGTCCGCCTTCTCTGCCTGCGGTGCACTGGCCAAGGCCACCCTTCCCAAAACACTGGACAGCATTGGCGCCGCCGCTTTTTCCGGCACTGCGGCCGGCTTTACCATCTATGGCTACACCGGCGCTTATGCGGAAAAATATGCGAAAGATAACCAGCTTTCCTTTGTCTCTGTCGGAGATGCCAAAGCGCCGGCCGAGCGGGTTGAGGAGCTGATCGACGCCATCGGCAAGGTCACCTCCACCTCCGCGCAAGAGGATGTCCGCGCCGCCCGCGCCGCCTATGACGCGCTGGAGAGCGACACCATCCGTTCGCTCGTGCACAATTATCATCTGCTTCTGGTCGCAGAAAAATCTCTGCGCGTTCTGGAAAACGGCGGAACAATTCCGGAATATCGCATTTGCGACGTCAATAACGACGGTTCGGTCACCGTCTCTGACGTAGTTGCGCTGCGCAGCATCATCCTCTCCGGCACCGCTGGGGAGGCCGAGCAGTGGAGCGGCGATGTCAACGGCGACGAGCGCCTGACCGTAAGCGACGTCGTCTATCTGCGCATGATTATCGTGCAGGGATAATGGTGAATCGCTTATCTCTCGACGCGCTGGCGCCGGTTATGGCCGATATGCTGCAATCCGGGCGGGAGGTTTCCTTCTCGCCGGAGGGGGACAGCATGCTTCCCCTCCTTTCGCCCGGCCGGTGCAAGGTTGTGCTGACCCGGCTGGACACGCCGCCCCGCAAGCACGATATTCTCTTTTACCGCAGGGAGAACGGTATCTTTCTTCTTCATCGGGTTGTGTCGGTGGAGGCAAACGGCTATACCATGTGCGGCGACAATCAATATGTTCTGGAAACCGGCTTAAAGCCGCAAAACATCATTGGCCTGGTAAAGGGCTTTTACCAGGACGGTGTTTATAACGGCCTGAACACGCCGGGCTACCGCCTCTATTGCCGGACGCTGTGGGCAAGGCGAGGTTGGCTAAAGCTTCGCGCCCGCGTCGTGGGAAAATGCAGGCAGTGGACAAAAAAATAGCATTCCGGCCGCAAAAAGGAGGGGCGCCCATGCCCGGCAAAACCAACTGCGAGTGCTGCAACAACTATGTTTACGACGACGAGTACGACTGCTACTACTGCGACATGAATCTGGACGAGGATGAGATGGTACGCTTCCTGACCGGCGGCTATGCCGACTGTCCCTACTATGTCTCGGGGGATGAGTACGAAATCGTCCGCAAACAAAACTGAAGCTTTATGCATAAAACCCCGTGGGGGGGAAGAAAAATCCTTCCCCCACGGGGTTTTTGCTGTTTTAAGTATCGTCAATCAAAAACAGCCGGAATGCGGCAAAAAGGCGACCGAAAGCCTTCCGCAAAAAATCTTTTCCCGGGGTGGCAGGGGCCGCTTTCGAACAAAGCGGCTGCTTGTAACCGCTCTCCGGAGGCTTTATTAGCCCTCCTCGATCATTCCGGCTTCACATGCACGTCAAGCTGCGGATACGGAATGGCAATTCCCGCTTTGTCCAGCGCGATCTTGCCCGCCTCATTCAAAGCATAATAAACCGGCCAGTAATCCTCCGTCCGGCACCAGGCGCGGAGGATAAACTCCAGCGCGCTGTCAGCCTGCTTCTCCAGCCCGACAAAGGCCGCCGGCTCAGAGAGGACGCGTTCGTCAGCCTTTGCAGCCGACAGCAGCACGCGCTTTACCTCCTCAATATCCGCGGCATACTCGGTGCAAAAGGTCAAATCAACCCGTCGCACAGCCTCATGCGTATGGTTGATGACGGCCGCGTTGGTAAGCGCACCGTTGGGCAGAGTAATCCGCTTGTTGTCATAGGTTTGCAGGATGGTGTAGATGACCGTGATCTCCTGCACGATGCCGGCGGAGTTGGCGGTTTCGATATAATCCCCCACCCGGAAGGGCTTGAAAATCAGGATCATCAGCCCTCCGGCAAAATTGCTGAGCGCCCCCTGCATGGCGAGGCCAATCGCTACCCCGGCTGAGGCAAACAGCGCCAGGAAGGAACTGACCGGCAGCCCGAGGATATACGCCGCCGTAAGCACAATCGCCGCGTCAAGCAGCACGGTCAGGCAGCTGGAGATAAAGGAGCGGGCGCCCTCATCCATATGTGAGAAGGCGCGTCCCTTCACCAGATGCTTCATCAAAAATTTCACCAGCCGGAACCCGATGAACAGGACTGCCGCCGCCAGAAGAAGCTTCAGCCCCAGATTCATGCCGGCTGACGCCAGCTTTTCAAGAAAGACTTCCATTTTACCGCTCCTCTCTATTCTTAAACGCGAACCGCACGGGGAGAAGCTCCTCCCCGCAAAAGGGCGCTCTATCCGTTCAGGGAGAAGGCAGAGTCTCTCCCCTCTCCGTTTTTTCAGAAGATCAGATTAACCCCTCTTCATCCGTATACTCCAGCTCCTCATCCCGGACAACCGTGTAGTTCTTTTTGCCCATCAGATCATAGATGACCGGCACGACAAAGAGGGTCATCAGGGTGGCATAAATCAGGCCGCCGATGCAGACAATCGAAATCGGCTGCATCATCTCCGCCCCCATACCGTCCGAAAAAGCGGTAACCGAAAGCGCAAGAATCGTGGTCAGCGAGGTCATGAGAATGGGGCGCATGCGGGTCTTTCCGGCCTCGACAATTGCCTCGCGCTTCGATGTTCCCGCGGCGCGCAGCTGGTTGATGTAGTCGACCAGCACGATGCCGTTGTTGACGATGATGCCCGAAAGCATCACAAAGCCGATCATGGAGATTACGCTGACCACCTGCCCGGTCAGAAGCAGTCCGAGAAGGCCGCCGGTAAAGGCCAACGGAATGGTGAACATCACAATAAAGGGAGAACGCAGCGACTGGAACTGCGCGGCCATGATGACATAGATCAGCAGAACCGCCAGCAGCAGCATTTTGACCAGCTGCCCCATCGCCTCCATAATATTTTCATTTTCGCCCGAGAACTCCAGCACACTGCCGCCGGCCGCGCCGCTTTCATAATCCGCGAGCGCCGCCTTTGCGTCCGCGGTCACAAGACTGACGTTGTACCCGTCACAGACGCTGCCCGAAACCTGAATATACCGCCGCTGATCGGTGCGGGAAATGCTGTTCAGCGCCTGCGATTCGGTAATCTCGGCCAGATCGGTCAGCGGAATCTGCTTTTCGGCGCCGTCTGTCCCGGTGACCGTCAGGATAAGATCCCGGATGGTGCGGTCGCTCACGCTCCCCTCCTTTGTCGAGTGCACAAGGACGGTGTAGCTGCCGTTTTCGACGTTCAGGGTGGTGGAGGTTGTCTCGGTCGTCATGGCGG
>UQRS01000079.1 GCA_900543525.1 uncultured Oscillospiraceae bacterium | reverse complement strand
ATGTCCTGAACGACTATAAGAACGCCACGGCCGACCAAATCCGGCAGGTTGTGTTCGATAAGGGCGAGGACATAGACGTCTACACCGCCTACGGTTTCCGACTGCGGAATGTGCTGGAAGGCCGGGTGCGCGCGGCCATGTTCTATGTCGAGTATGAGCTGAATGGGCAGAACTACATCCTGCTCAGCACGGTGGATGGCGTCAGAGCGATTATCGTAGGATAAAAAACGCCGCAAGCCTTTTTTAAAAAGCCAAAAAGCGTCCCGCATTTTTCTGCGGGACGCTTTTTGGATGCTTGGCGTTTTTCTAAAAATAAAAGCAGAAAGGCCGGAGAAAACTCCGGCCCCTCCGTTATAAGGAAAGAAAGAGAAAGAAAAAGAAACTGCATCTTCGTCAGCCGTTGGAGCCGATCGTGATGGTGGTGGTATAGGTGCGTCCGGCGCGATAGAGGGAAATATCTACCGTGTCGCCGGCCGAGCACTGATTCAGCAGGGTGGAAAACTCCGTATACTCGGTAATGCTCTTCCCGTTGAAGGAGGTGATGATGTCGCCGCGCTGCAAACCGGCGTCCGCCGCCGGACTGCCCTCCACGACGCCGGAGACAACCGCCCCGCTCGGATAGCCGTACATTTTCAGCGTGGTGGAGTCATAGCGGGTGCTGATCTGAATGCCGACATAGGGAGCCGGCGCGTCCTTGTGCGCGATGATGTCGTCGCAGATTTCGGTCACCTTGTTGACCGGGATGGCAAAGCCCATGCCCTCATAGCTTTCCGACACCAGTTTGACGCTGTTGACGCCGATCAGCTGGCCGGTCGTGTTGACCAGCGCGCCGCCTGAGTTGCCGGGATTGATGGCCGCGTCAGTCTGAATGTACTCCGCCGCGGTGGTAGAGCTGCCCGACGTGCCGGAGGATGAACTACCAGTCGAGAGGGTGCGGTTCAGGCCGCTGATAATACCCGAGCTGACCGATCCCATAAAGGAGAGGCCGCCCGGATTGCCGATGGCGATGACCTGCTGCCCGACGCTGAGCGCGTCGGAATCCCCGATCTCCATCGCGGGGAGGCCGCTTGCCTCAATCTTAATCACCGCCAGATCGTAGGAGATGTTGTAGCCGATAATCTCAGCGCTGTAGGCCGTGTTGGTATCTCCGGCCAGATATACTTCAATTTTGGTTGTGGATTTTCCGGCGTTTTCGGCCGCCTCTTCAATTACATGATAATTGGTGATGATGTAGCCGTCGGCCGTGTAGATGATGCCCGAGCCTTCGCCGGTCGACTCCTGATTGCCGAAGAAGCTGCTGACCGAGGCGGTGGTGCGGATGCCGACCACGCTCGGACCGCATTTCTGCGCGACCGCCTCGGCGGCCGAGTCGACCGAGCCGCTTATGCTGATGTTTTGTGCGGCTACGGTGCTCTGCGTTCCTGCGGCGGCCGTTCCCGACTTCTGATCGAGGAAGTGGTCAGCCGCAACATAGCCGCCGACGCCGACCGAGCCGCCGACCAGCGCGGCAACCAGCGCCGCCGCGATCACGGTTCCGGCGCCGAAGGACTTTTTCGCCTTTTGGGGCTTTGCCGGCTTTACCGGCCTTTGCGTGTGGGCGTATCCGGTGTGCGGCGGCTGCGTGGAGGCCGGCGGCGCCTGATTATAGCTGCCGCTCGGCGCGTAGCCGTATCCTTGCGCAAAATTCGATTTCGGCGGCGTGTAGGAGTGGGGGACCGGCTCGGTGTCCTCCGGCCGGGTGGGGGGGACAAAGTGGTACTCTCCGTCGATTTTCCCCTCGCTGTCGGTTTGCACGCTGTCCGCTCCGGCCGGGGCGGACGCCGCCTCCCGCACGGGGGCGGCAGCCCCTTCGGCCGGGGCCTCCCGCAGGGTCGGGTCGTCCGTCTGCGGCGCGGCCGCCTCAGATTTTTCGTTTTGCAGCGGCTCGGCCGAGTCAAAGCCCTGCAGTTCGCTGTTTCTTTCAAAATCGCTCATACTTATGCGCTCCATTCTACCGCCTTCGCGGTCGATATTGTAAAGGTCAGTGGGGAGCGAAAACGCCTTCCTTCAAGCGGAGGTCTGCCGTCTCCCTTTGTTTTCTTTTATTCTAATTGGATTATATGGATAAGTCTTATTGTTTTTGTGAACGTACCGTAAACGATCTTCAAAAAAATATGTCATAATATCTGCTGCTTTTGCATTTCCTTATTTCTTTTCCAAACGCGCTTCGGCGCGTAATCCTTTGAAAAAATGCCATACTAAGGGTAAAGACTTTTGGCTATCGGAAAGGATTGTGTAAAAAATATGCCGAAGAAAATTGCTGCCGAAAATACCGATATCAAGGAAATGATTGATACGCTGGTCGAGCGGGCGCAGAAGGCGCTTGCCGCCTACATGGACATGAACGAGGAGCAGGTTGACCACGCCGTGCATGAGATGGCGCTGGCCGGGCTGGAGGCGCATACCGACCTCGCCCGCATGGCGGTGGAGGAGACCGGCCGCGGCGTGTATGAGGACAAGGTCATCAAAAACATGTTCGCGACCGAGTATATCTGGAACTCCATCAAGCATGAGAAAACGGTCGGCATTGTGGAGGAAAATGAGCTGGAGGGCTACAGCCTTGTGGCCGAGCCGGTCGGCGTGGTGGCCGGCGTTACGCCGGTGACCAACCCGACCTCCACCGCCATGTTCAAGGCGCTGATCTGCGCCAAAACCCGCAACCCGATTATTTTCGGATTCCACCCGTCGTCCCAGCGCTGCTCGGTGGAGGCGGCCCGCATCCTCTATGAGGCCGCGCGCAGAGCCGGCGCGCCGGAGTACTGTATTCAGTGGATCGAGCACCCGTCGGTGGAGGCGACAAACGCCCTGATGAACCATCCCGGCGTCTCCCTCATCCTGGCGACCGGAGGCTCGGGAATGGTGCGCGCGGCCTACTCCTGCGGCAAGCCGGCGCTCGGCGTCGGGCCGGGCAACGTGCCCTGTTATATTGAAAAGACCGCCGATCTGGAGCGGGCCTGCACCGACCTGATTATGTCCAAGACGTTTGACAACGGGATGATCTGCGCCTCTGAGCAGGCGGTGATCGTCGATCGGGAGATTGCCCGTTCCTTTGAAAAATATATGGCCGATAACGGCTGCGCCTTCCTCCGGGGAGAGCAGGCCAAAAAGCTTGCGGAATACGTTTTTCCTGCCGGGAAGCTGAATGCCGCCGTCGTGGGGCAAAAGGCGGCGAAGATTGCCGCTGCGGCCGGGCTGGAGGTGCCGGAGGATACCAAAATTCTGATTGTCCCCTTAAAAGGGGTGGATGAAAACGAGCCCTTCTGCGGCGAGAAGCTGTCGCCCATCCTCGCCTATTATCAGGTGGAGGGGCATGAGCAGGGATTTCAGGCGGCCGCAGATACCCTGAGCCTCGGCGGGCTGGGGCACACAGCGGTCATCCACAGTGCCGATGAGGCGCTTATCAAGGCTTATGGCAAGCGGATGCCGGTCGGCAGAGTCATTGCCAACTCCCCCTCCTCCCAGGGGGCGATCGGGGATATCTACAACACCAACACCCCCTCGCTGACGCTGGGCTGCGGCTCCTACGGGCGCAACTCGACCACTTCCAACGTGTCGACCGTCAATCTGATTAACAAAAAGAGGCTGGCGCACCGCCGGGTCAACATGCAGTGGTTCAAAATTCCGCCGAAGATTTATTTTGAGGAGGGGTCGATCCAGTATCTCCAGAAAATGCGGGAGATCAACCGCGCTTTTATCGTGACCGACGCGACCATGGTGAAGCTCGGCTATGTCGATAAGGTGCTCTACTACCTGCGCCGGAGAGAAAACTACTGCCACAGCGAAATCTATGCGGACATCGAGCCTGACCCGGATGTCGAGACCATTCAGCGCGGCGTTCGCGCTATGCGGGAGTTTGAGCCGGATGTCATTATCGCGCTGGGCGGCGGCTCGGCCATCGACGCGGCCAAGGGCATGTGGCTGTTTTACGAGCATCCCGATACCTCCTTCGACGGGCTGAAGCTGAAATTCCTCGACATCCGCAAGCGTGCCTACAGCTTCCCGAAGCTGGGCGCAAAGGCAAAGCTGGTCGCCATTCCGACCACCTCGGGCACCGGGTCGGAGGTGACCTCCTTCTCGGTCATCACCGACGCCAGGCGGGGCAACATCAAATATCCGCTGGCCGATTATGCCCTGACGCCCGACGTCGCCATTATAGATCCGCAGTTTGTCACCAGCCTGCCGAAGCAGGTGGTGGCGGATACCGGCCTCGACGTGCTCACCCACGCGATAGAGGCGTACGTCTCGGTCATGGCGAGTGATTATACCGACGGACTGGCGCTGCAGGCCATCGACCTTGTGTTCGGCTACCTTTATAAATCCTATCAGGGCGATCGAACAGCGCGGGAGAAGATGCACAACGCCTCCTGCATTGCGGGGATGGCCTTTACCAACGCATTTTTGGGGCTGAATCATTCGATGGCGCACAAACTGGGCGGAGAGTTCCACATCCCGCACGGCCGCGCCAACGCCGTGCTGCTGCCCTATGTTATCAAATTCAACGCCGAGCGGCCGTCCAAATTCACCACCTTCCCCAAATATGAGAAGTTTGTAGCAGCCGAAAAATATGCCAAAATTGCCCGAATTCTCGGCTTTGGAGGCCGCACGACCGAGGCTTCTGTTGACAACCTCGTGGCGGAGGTGCGGCGGCTCTCCGACTCGCTCGGGATGCCGTCGAGCATTGCCGCCTGCGGCGTTTCGGAGGCCGAATTCAAATCCCGGCTGGAGCCGCTGAGCTATCACGCCCACGCCGACCAGTGCACAACCGCCAACCCCCGCTATCCTCTGGTGGAGGAGATTGAGCGCCTCTATACCGATGCATATTATGGAAGGTAAAGTGCCGCCCCTCTGATAGGAGATGACCAAATCTTTGTCGCAAAACCTCAGGCTGATCCATTCGGATCGGTCTGGGGTTTTGCGCTCTCCCCTCTATCATTTGTGCAAAACGTAGAAAAGGGAGAGGGGAATTCGTGACAAAAGTGCATATAAAATGGGGATGGAGTGTGGTATCATGAAAGCAGCAGCCGGAGAGGATAACTCACGGTGAAACCCGCGGCGGCAAGGCGGGCTCCCGGGAAAAAGCGGAGATTCAGGGGTTCCATGGGATTCCGGAAAGACTCCGGAAAAAGCAAAACCCGCGGCGGCAAGGCGGGCCCCCGGAAAAAAGCGGAGAAATTCGGGGGTTCCACGGGACTCCGGAAAAGTCCCGGAAAAGGCCGGGAAAAGCGGAAAAAGAGGGGAAAGCAAGGGGAAGCGAGAGAGGGGAAAAGAAAATGCAGAAGGTGTGGAAAAGAATAGCGGCAGTGGCGCTGAGTCTCAGTTTGTTGCTGGGTGCGGCGCCGATGGAAGCATTTGCAGCGGCGGGCGAAAGATTCGCTGCTTTTTTTGACTCTGCGGCAGGGGAGAGTGCGTCGACCGCATCGACCGCATCGGCCGCCGCAGATTTCAGCCCGGCCGACGAGACCTCCACAGCCTCGCCGGGCGCGGCGGAGGCAACCATCCTGCGGGAGGTGGAGAGCCTGCGGGAGGAGAAGGTCAAGCATTTTGAGATGAGCGACGGCAGCCTGCGCGCGGTCAGCTATGAGACGGCGGTGCACTACCGGAAGGCGGGCGAGTGGCTCGACCTGGACAACCGGCTGCAGGCCGACAAGGCAGACGGCGTGGCGGGGTATGCGAACGCCGGAAACGACCTGCAGATCAAGCTGGCCGCGCGGTCGGATGAGGCGTATCTGCTGCAGCTGCAGCGGGAGGGCTACCGCCTCCGGTTTCGTGCGCTGTCGGGCGGCCGGACGGATGACGCCGCAGAGGCCTCCCCGGCGCAGTCGGCGGCCGCAGAGAAAGGAAGTGCCCCTGCGAACCCGGCCGAGGCGAATGACGCCGCCTCCGCCGCCGGAGGGGGAAAGACCGCCGAAGGAGGAGCGGCCGCCCCGGCCAGCGGAGAGGGGAAGTCCTCCGGCCGGACGCAGAGCAGCGGGCTGAAAATCTATGACCAGCAGGCGCAGCGCTACCTCCCGGCGGAGGAGGCGGCGCCGGAGGCTCCTGCGGCCGCAGAGGCCCCGACCTCCCCAGCCTCTGCGGAAAACCCGGCCACCCCGGCCTCAGCGGGAAACCCGACCTCCCCAGCCTCTGCGGAAAACCCGGCCACCCCGGCCTCTGCGGGAAATCCGGCTTCCTATGAAAGCCGGGATGAGCCGGCGTACAACCCGGATTTTTCGCTGAAATACGCCGCCTCGGCCGCGGTGTATGAGGAGATTTTTGACCGCGTGCATCTGGAATATCTGCTGCAGGGCGATACCCTGAAGGAAAACATCGTGCTGACCGGACGGCTGGAGGGGTATGCCTTCGACTTCGCGGTCTCGGCGCCGGGGATGACGCTGCGCCTGCTGGAGGACGGCAGCGTCGCCGCGTTTGCAGCGGAGGATGCCGCCTCCCGCCCCGGCGTGGAAACCGCCGCGGCCGGCTCCGCCCTCGATGAGAGTGACGGCTCCGCCCCCGATGAGAATGCCGACTCCGCCGCTGCATCCGGCGCGATCTTTGTCATCCCCGCCCCCTTTATGTACGACGCGGGCGGAGAAAGCTCGGCCGCCGTGCATTACGAGCTGACGGGCGGAGAAGAGGACTGCTGGAGGCTGCGCACCGTGGCCGACGCCGCCTGGATCAACGACGAAGAAAGAGTTTTTCCGGTCGTGATCGACCCGGCCATCCGCACCGAGCAGAACGAAAGCAGCATCCGATCCTCCTATGTGTCGTCGGCCTACCCGACCCGCGCGATGAACCAGACGGTGTGGATGGAGGTCGGGCGGTACCACGACGGGCAGAACGTCACCACCTCGAGAGGGCTGATCGACATCACGCTGCCGACGCTCGAGCCGGGCTGCGTGCCGGTCGCCGGAAGCCTGAACCTCTGCTACACCACCAGCTTCAGCGATACAAGCGCCCGGCGGGAGGTGGATCTGTACGAGCTGACCTCCGCCTACAACTCCGGCACGGCCACCTGGAACGCCCAGCCCTCGGCCGCCGGACAGGCAGTCGACTACCACATCCTGCAGAACACCGGGGAGAACAACTATACCTGGGGCGCCTTCGACATCACCGCCCTTTTGCAGAAATGGTATCTGGACCCCGGCTCTAAAAAAGGCCTGCTGCTGAAAGCAAAAGAGGAGAGCGTCACGGCCAGCCAGTATTTCGCGGCCAAATTCCTGCGGGGGAGGCTCTCGGCCTATGTCAGCGGGCTGACCCGGGACTATTTCCCCTTTTTCACGGTCGATTACCGCAATACGAACGGCGCGGAGGACTACTGGACGACCACGTCGATCGAGGCGGGGCGCTCGGGCAGCGCGTCGGTCAACCATTTCAGCGGAAATTTTATGATGGTGCAGCCGATCTGCGGCGCGTCGGGAAATATTCTGCCGGTCTCGATCTCGATGATCTACAACAGCGGAAACGAGATCGGGGCGGGCGGCATCACCACGGCGTCGGACAGCGGAATCGGCTGGCGGACCAACTACAACGTGGCGGTGTACACCTCCGGGATCGAGCATTATATGTATTATTTTGCCGACGCGGACGGAACAAAGCACTATTTCTACTCGGCCGAAAGCGGCGCCTTCCATACCGGAAAGGACGAGGACGGGCTGGGGTACAGCTTCACGCGGTATGACAGCCCGCAGTACGACGGCGCCGACGCGTATACCTACCGGATCGAGGATAAGGACGGCGGCGCGATGCTGTTTAACAGCGCCGGAAATCTGGTAAAGATCAAGGACACCAACGGGCACAGCATCCGTGTGGAGTATGAGAGCCTGAGCGCCCCCGCAAAGCAGCGGATCCGGCGGGTGCTGGACGGAGTCGGCCGGGCGTATACCTTCGGGTACACCGACAGCGCGAACGCCGCCCGGATCACCGGCATCACCGACCCCGCAGGGCGCACCACCAGCCTTTCGTATGCGGGAGATCTGCTTTGGAAAATGACCTTCCCCGACGGCCGGTACATCGAGTTCGCATATGGCTCCGGAAGCGAGGCGACGCCGATGAGCTGTATCGACCGGCACGACGGAACGATGGTGAGCCTGAGCTGCCACGCCGACAGCAGGAGGGTGTCGACACTCCGGTACGGAACGGCCGGCGCCGACAACCTGCGCTACAGCTTCACCTACCGGCCGAATGAAACCGACATCACCGACCTTTCCGGCCGGACGGTGACCTACCGGTTCAACGGCTATGGCCAGACGACCGGAATCCTCGACCGCACCTCGGGGATGGCGACCTGCTATGAGCAGGGCGCGCCCGGCCTCTCGCCCGGGAAAAACAGCGTGAATCCCACCGCCAACAAAACGACCAAGGTCTCAAACGTGCAGCAGAGCAGCGTGAATCTGGTGCGCAGCAGCGGCTTTGACAGCAGCGCAATCTCGACCGCGTATACGGTGGAGGACAGCGGCACCGGCGGAAGCCTGGGCTGGAGCTCCAAAGGACGGATCGGAACCGGCTCGGCGCAGATTACCCGCAGCAGCGCGGCGCAGAGCGGCTACACCTACTATACGCAGGATCTCGGAACCCCGGGAGGAGGGGAGTACACCTTCACCGGGTATGTCCATACGGCCGGCGCGACCCTCGGCGGCAGCGGGGCGGTTCTGCGGCTGGAGAGCTGGAACGGCACGACGGTTACCGGCGGCATCAGCTCGGCCAAAATTCTGTCGACCGGCGCGGACGAGTGGAAAAAGGTTTCGGTCTCCATCCGGCTTCCGGCCGGGCAGAGGCTGAAGGCGCTGTTCGGGTTCGAGGACGGCGCGACCAGCGGCACGGCCTACTTCGACGACCTCCAGGTCGAGGCCGGCGCGGCCTCCGACGCGCGCAACATGCTGCCGAACTCCGGCTTTTCGGGCGACAGCGCGTACTGGAGCGCGACCTTCGGCGGCAGCTTTTCGCAGGTGGGGGAGGAGGACGGCCTCCCCGGCGGCGGCCGCGCCTTTTACCTCCCCGGCGCGGTGGGCGCGGATCGCCGGGTCTATTCCAACTACATCTACGTCTCGGGAAAGAAGGGGGACGTCTACGCCTTCGGAGGCTGGGCGAAGGGCTTCTCGGCCGCGACGAACGGCCGCAGCCGGCTGGAGCTCGGCAGCAGCTCGACCGACTACCGGCCGGGCTTCTCGGTGCAGCTGGAGTTCTACAACGGCACGACCCGGGTGGGAGAGCCCGTAACGGCCGACTTCAACGCCCTCTCGAACGCGTGGCAGTTCGTCGGGGCGGAGGCGATCGCCCCTGCCGCCTATACCCGGGTGCGGTATTTTCTGACCTACAGCCGCAACATCAACGGCGCCTACTTCGCCAAGCCGTATCTGTATAAGGAGAATTACGGCGCCAGCTATACCTACGACGACAAGGGCAACGTCGTCAGCGCGGTGGACGCGGCCGAGGCGCGGTCGAGCTTTGCCTATGACCGCAGCAACCAGCTTTCCCAGCTGACCAGCCCGACCGGGAGCAGCTACCTGTATACGTATGAGGAGGGGACGCGCAACCTGACCTCGGCGACCTCGAGCGCGGGGCAGACCTATTCGTTCGAGTATGCAAACGGCAACGCGACCGGGGCGAC
>UQRS01000078.1 GCA_900543525.1 uncultured Oscillospiraceae bacterium | reverse complement strand
CAAAACCATTGATTTTATTAGCTTTTTGCCGCTATCGCTATCACACCTCATTATTTGACCGTCCCGGCTTTCAAGCTATGCTTGCGGAAATCGAAGCGGGCAGAGTGGCAGTCTGCTGTACGAAAGACCTATCACGACTGGGGCGTAATTCCTCGCTGACAGGGCTGTATATCAACTTCACATTCCCGAAGTACAATGTGCGCTATATTGCCATCAATGACCATTTTGACACCATCGACCCCAACAGTACCGACAGCGATATTGCGGGCATCAAGAACTGGTTTAACGAGTTTTTTGCCAAAGACACCAGCCGCAAAATCCGTGCTGTCAATAAGGTAAAGGGTGAACGCGGCGTTCCTCTGACCGTCAATGTTCCGTTCGGCTACCGTAAAGACCCGGAGGACAAGACAAAGTGGGTCGTGGATGAAGCGGCGGCATTGGTAGTCAAACGCATTTTCAAGCTGTGCATGGAAGGGCGAGGCCCGATGCAGATTGCAAAGCTCTTGCAGGAGGAAAAGGTACTTAATCCCACAGCCTATAAGAAGCGTGAGGGCATCAAGACACCCAGCCCGGAAACCGCTGATCCGTACCATTGGAACACCAACACGGTCGTTCACATTCTGGAACGGCGGGAATACACGGGATGCACCGTCAATTTCAAGACCTACACCAACTCCATCTGGGACAAGAAGCAGCGGGAAACGCCTATTGAAAAACAGGCGGTTTTCTACAACACCCACCCGTCGATCATTGAGCAGGAGGTCTTTGACAAGGTGCAGGAGATTCGCCAACAGCGTCACCGCAGGACAAAGACGGGCAAGAGCAGCCTGTTTTCCGGCATGGTCTATTGCTCTGATTGTGGCGCAAAAATGCGCTACTGCACCACCAACTACTTTGAAAAGCGGCAGGATCATTTTGTATGCGCCAACTACCGCAGCAATACGGGAAGCTGTTCGGCACACTTTATCCGTGCGGTTGTTCTGGAGGAATTGGTCTGGATGCACATGAGAACTGTGATTTCCTATGTCAGTCGATATGAAGATCATTTCCGTGCTGTTATGGAGCAGAAACTCCGGCTGTCCAGCGAAGCCGCGATCCGTGGACACAAGAAGCGGCTGGCACAGGCTGAAAAGCGGCAGGGAGAGCTTGACCGTCTGTTTATCCGCATTTACGAGGATAATGTGGCGGGGCGTATCACAGATGAAAAGTTTTCTATGATGAGCAAGACCTATGAGGACGAACAGGCACAGCTTAAAGTGGAAATCCAGACTTTGCAGCAGGAAATCGAAGTACAGGAACGACAGATTGAAAACTTGGAGCAGTTTATCCAGCGGGTACACAAATACGAGGATTTGCAGGAGCTGACCCCTTACGCCCTGCGTGAGCTTGTCAAGGCAATCTACATTGAAGCCCCGGACAAGAGCAGCGGCAAGCGGCATCAGGGCATCCGCATTTCCTATGACCTTGTGGGCTTTATCCCCGTGGAAGAACTGCTGAAACAGGAAACGGCGTGACCGAAGCCACGCCGTTCCTGAGAAAATACGATATTACTTTCTTATGACCCCCGAGCATTATCTGCGGGAGCTTTTCTTTACGCCGGTTTATTCCTTATGCCGGTTCATTCTGCAACGTATGCGGCAGGGCATTCTCCATCCGGCGTCCTGCTGCCGAAAGGCGGCACAGCGGCAGGAGGGAGGCTTTTGCCTGTCCGCTCCTCGTCTGATCCTCCTTCCTTTCAGCGGAGACTGCTCTGTCCGAGGATACCTGAAGCGCTTTCAAAAGCACGCCCGCCCCTCCGGCTGAAAAACCGGAGGGGCGGGCGATTTTGCTTGTACGAAAACGGCAGCCCGTAAAAGGGGGGTTACCCTCGCACAATCATCTGCCGTAGCGCAACCACATCGCTGACCGAAAGCTCGGCGCTCTGATCCAGGTCGCCGCAATACCGTTCCACATCTGTGGCGTCGCCGGTCACGATCAACTGGCGGAGGCGAACGACGTCGCTGACCGTCCGGAGGCCGTCGCGATCCACATCTCCGACCATCAGCCGCTCGGCCGACGCCGCAATCCAATCCTCGCAAAGATAGAGAACCGACACATCCGAGATGCAGTCCTTCCCCTTGTCGGAAAGGGAGGCATAGGCCGCCTTCGCCTCCGAAAGCCTTGCGGCGGTCAGAGGAGAAACCTCCATCTCTCCGGGAATGGACGCAATCAGGGCGGCCGCGCTCTCCACAGCCGCGCGCTCGGCAGCGGTCAGGTTGGCGCCGATGCCGGCCTCCCCGTCGTTCAGCAGGCCGAAGGAGGCATGGGTCACCCGATAGCCCAGCAGATTCTTATACCCCGACACATACCGACGGTCAGCCTGACTCAGCGCGTAGTAGGCCTCCTCAGCCGCACGGATTTTCCTTCCCGTTTCGGCCGAATATTTGCTGATGTTGACGTTTTCCGGCGTGATGTCGGCGATCAAAGCTTCCACCTTCGCGGCGGCGGAATTTTCAAACCGCGCCTCGGCAAAGAGGATATGGTCGCAGACTCGACTGCCGCCCGAGTCGTTGGAAATCAGCAGCCATTTGGCCCCTTCGGGAATCTTGAACTCCAGCACATAGCTCTTGTCCACATACGCGCCGTCCTGATAATTCTTCTCAATCCGGCCGGTTTTGGCCATTTCTGTCCCGTCGACCGAGATGGTCACGACATTCTTCTGATCATAGCCGGTCGAAGGCGCCGACATGCCGACGTCCAAGCCAACTTTGGCGTAGAAATAGTCGCTTCCCTCCGGCACCGGGACAAGCAGAGTGCCGGGCGTCTTGTCGGTCGGTTCAAAGCCGAAGCCCCGGGTATAAACCGTTCCGTTTTCCGTAAACTGAATCTTGTGACTGCCGCTCGGGCAGGTGCCCTTTTTGAAGGTCGAGCCGCTGTTCAGGCTGTAATCCAGATCCTCCACATAATGCACGGCGAGAGGCGGATTGGCCTCTTCCTCCTCCGTCCGCAGGGAGTCATAGGTCGCCCGGGCTACCTTCAGAACCGCGTAGCAGGTCACCTTCGCCCGGTCGGCGGCGCTCAGCGCGGCATATGCCGCCTCAGCCGCCTCGATTTTGGCGAGGCAGGCGTCGGTGCGCACGACCGTACCGATGGTGTTGATCGCCTCCATCGCGGCCAGCACAGCGCTGCTGCAGTCCGCCTCCGCCACCGTGACGGGGAAGTCGACATAGGCCTCATCGTACCGATGGCTAATCCGGATGATCGCCGACCCGACCGTGTTGGCCGTAAGGACGCCATCCTCGATCACCGCCACGTCAAAGGCGGTTTCCGACCGGACGGCATATTTCAGCGCGTCGCCGCCGGAGAAGGTCGGCTGTGCATTGTAAATTCTGGCAACCGCGCCAAGGTCGAGGGTCTCCCCCACTTTGAGCACGGCGCCGGCCGGCTCGGCCGCCAGCGAAATCGGGGCGGTGAGAACGGCCTCGGTCAGCCGGACCGTGTACCCGGCCGTGTTGGCCGCATTCCGTCCGGTAACAACGATATCGAGGCTGTGCGCCTCCTTCGGATCGAGATACATCCGGCCGAGAGATACCTCCGCCACGCCGGTCGCAGCACTGTAGAGATCCGCACCGGCCAGCGCCTTTGTGCCGTCATACACGCTGACCGCCGCGCCGGAAATTCCGGTGACAAACCGAAGTGTTACATCATAATTTCCGGCCTTCTCAGCCAGAAGCGGCAGGGTCATATAGGAGGCCGCGCCGCCCGCCATAAGCCTGAGCGCGCCGTTGATCTCCTCCAGCTGAGAGCTGGCGTCAACCGCAACATTCTGAATCTCTCCGGCCAAAACGGTTTTCGGATCCCCGGTGATTTTCGGTTCGAATTCGACATAGTCGATCCGCAGGGTCAGCGTGCCGTTTCCGTTCCCGGCGCCCTTGCCCATGCAGAATACGTCGAGGGTGTTCTCCCCCGCCTTCAGGGAAACCTCGCAGGTCTGCACCATAATTTTATTCAGCGTCACGCCGGAAGAAAGGTCAAGCGTGTCGCTGCAAATCTCCCCGTTTGCGCCGAGTGCCGAGAGAGCCTGATTGTTGTGGCTCTTGAAGGCGACCCGCATGGTGTAGGAGCCGTCGGCCGGAACCGTAACCGGAACGCTGAAATGGCTGCCGGCCTCCTTAAATTCCACAAAGCGGTAGATGCCGCCGCTCGCGCCGACCCGCGCACCGTCATCCGGCAGCGAGGCCGACATGGTCACCTTGGCCGCGTCGTAAACCACCGTGCCCTTTTCGATCAGATCCTCCATCTCAAACCGGGTCGAAAGCTGCTCTCTCTCCCCGATTTCTTCAGGCGGATTCAGCTTGGAGGCCGGGATCGAGAGCACGGTTTTTCCATCCTCTCCGATGGCGGTGCTGATCACCCGGCCGGTGTTCTCCTCGCGGTCGGCGACGATCACGGTCGCGGTATCTCCCGCCTGCCCGGTGAGGGTCAGCGTCATGGTGTCGCCCTTCGTCTCGGAGGTGTAGGTCTCCACCTTCTCGTCCGCCCAGACAACCTGCATCCGGTCGCTGCCGACCGCCTCAAACCAGTACGCCTTTCCGCCCGAGCTGCTCTCGGTCAGGTCGATGTCAAAGCCGTTCTGCACAAGATCGGCGCCATCGTAAATCCCCTTGTAGGCGTAGGTGAACTCTCCCGTATCGTCCAGCGTGATATCGGCGACATAGTATTTTTTGTCGCTGTCAAACCAGCGGGTGTCGGCGGTAAAGGCCGACGGCGCCGATCTGTAGGATGTAGCAAGCAGCAGCGCGCGGCTGCCGTCCTCCCGAATCTGCATCCAGGAATAGGGGCCGGAGGAAACGCCCTTACTGATCCAGGTATCGGCGTCGTTGCTGTCCCATCCTTCGCCAAGCCAGGTCGGCCGCTTGACAAGGTTGGTCAGTTCCCGCACCCGCTCGCCGTTCCGCCAGTCGTTAAAGGTTCGCATCAGCTCAATGCCCTTCTCGGTCCAGCGGGTACCGGGGTCCTCGTTCAGCTTGACGTTGCGGGCATACATATAATGATAATAGTCGGCCATGCTTCCGTCGAGGTTGCCGCCCGAATAGACCGAGGAAAGCGGCAGATAGCCGAAGGCGTTGGAGCCGGCGGCCATACCGCCCGAAAGACCCGCGTTATGTACCAGCCAGCCGTTGTTCACAAGGTGGAGCAGGCCGTTCTGCCGGTTGCCCTGGGTCGGATAAACGTCAATCTCGTTGGTAAATTTGACCATGTAGCCGGGATGGCGGGCAACCACCTCGTTCAGCGCGGTGTTGACCATCGCATTTTTGCGGTAGACGTTATCGCAGGGGGAGGAATACTCCGTCTCCTGCACATTCTGCCAGAATTCGGTCAGATCGATCATCTGGTGACTGACGTGGTAGGTGGTCGCCAGCTCCTCGACCTGCGCGATCTTTTCGGCCAGAGACTTCGGGTCGGCCAGGTCGCGGCCGTTGTTGTGGTCGTCCCCGTTCATCGAGTACCAGAGGCCGAACATCATCCCGTTCGAGGTGATGAGGTCGCTGATCTCCGACAGGCTGCGCAGACTGGACTTTGCCGTCAGGCTGTCCCGCTCGACATTCCAGAGGTCGTCGATCATCACCATGTCGATGCCGGCTCGTGCAGCCAGCGGCACAATGGTGTTTTCAAAATACTCATAGCTGCGCTGCCCGATGTAATCCCAGTCGTTGGAATTGATGATGGTCGAGGTATCGTGGTATTTGAAGCGCTTCTGGAAATGCTCCTCCGCCGCCATCTTGCCGTCAACCACGTCTCCGGCAAACAGAGCGATGTTGACCCCGATGTACTGGAACTCCTCCCCCGGCTTGAGGGTGAGCTGCAGCGACTGCGGATTGGTCGAAACCTTCACGACCATGTTGCCGAAGGAATCATCCGTGTAGGCATTCACATGCTCGGCAAAGCCGGCCGCGAGGTGGGAGTAGCCGAGGTCGTTGGGATGCACAAGGTCGCTCGTGTACCAGTCGCCGTGTCCGTCGGACAAAGCGAAAATGTCAATGACCCCGCAGCCCGTCTCGGCAGCGATCTCCTTCTCCAGCGGAACGATCTCATCCTTCACGACCGATGCCCGGATATTGAGGCTGTCTGCCACCACCATCGGAGAGGTGGCAACATAAATCTGCGGTTTGGAGTCCAGCGCCTGATACTGTGCGATCAGGTCGAGATAGTCCGCCTTGAACTCGTCCTTATACGCCCAGTTCTGCGGCTTGGAGTCGTTGGTGCCCAGCATGATAATCACGATGTCCGGCTGATACGCCTTACTCTGCGTATAGGCTGCCTCATTCCAATAGGGGTGATCACCCTTTTTCAGCAGCGTCCGGCCGCCGACGCCGAAGTTTTTAACCTCGAAGGCGCTGCCGAGCAGCCGCTGCAGCTGGCTGGGATAGCTGTTGCCGGAGCTTGAACCGACCCCCTCGGTAATGCTGTCGCCGACGCAGGCAACCTTGATCGGAGCGGCCGCCAGCTCGGTGCTGCCGCCGGCAGAAATCGAGGTTGTGGAAAACTCGTTAAAGCTTTTGGTTCCCTCACTCTTGGAGCCGGCCTGCTGCGGCCCGCTCTGGGTGCGCCAGTTGGTCTCGGGCATGATCCAGAAGCCGTCCCCCGCTGTGTAAACACAGAGAGCGTTGCGGCCGGTATTCTCCGGCAGGCCGCCGGTCGCCGTTTTCCAGGTCGCGTTCTCCGCCCCGTCGGAGGCGCTGGTCTTTGCATTGACATAATGCAGATAGTGCGGCCCGTTCGGGAAGCTCAGTGAAAGAACGTCCGACTCTGTGATGACCATTTTCTTGTCGCCGGTGTTCTTGACAAAATTCTGATAATGGAAGCCGGCCTCGCCGTCGTAGACGCCGAAAACCAGCCGGGTCTCGAACGCGGCCGCGGTATTGGTGAGGGTAATCTCCAGCTGCTTGCCGAGGATTTCCTCCTTCCCCTCCTCCGGCGTCATGGTGATGTCGGTCACGCGCGCCTTGCCGCTCTTCCAGCTTCCGTCGTCCGAGCGCAGCGTCACGGTATCCTTTCCGGCCGACGGCACAGAGCCGTTTTTCTTATAATCCTCCACCGTCCAGGTCGTACCGTTGATATACTCGCCGTAGGTGTAGGAGAAGAGGTAGCTTTCCGCGTCGGCCGTCAGATACTCCTTATCGGCCGCTTTGTTGTAAAAACTCTCCATCTTCAGGCTGCCGTCGGCGAAGGCCAGAACGACCCGCAGGGCGGCGTTTTCCAGCGTCCAGCGGTCATCCCCCTGCACGATAGTCGCCGCGCCGGTCCCGGCCGTCCCGCTGTCCGCCGCGGCCGCCGGCACTCCCGTCATAAGACAGGAGAAGGCCAGTGTGCAGCTCAGCAGCAGGGCAAGCCATTTTCTGCATTTGGATAAGCATTGCATAAGGTTTCCTCCAATTTTTACAAAATACTGAAATTTTTCCGTTTTGCACAAGGGTTCAATTTCTATCCTACAGTTTAAAAAGTAGCATATGCCGCCCCGGATGACAATAGGAAAAATTGCGGCAATTTTCAAAAGGTCTCCGACCGCTGCCGCCATTGTCGGGAGGCGGCCGGTTTACGGCGCGCGGCGGTTCGCGCTGCCTCGCTGCCGCGCTTTCTTTTGGGGAAAAGCGAAAAAGCGGTTGCATTTCTCACAAATTGCGGTTACAATACTACCTGTCGGCCTGTCTTTGCTTTTATTTAGGGCGCGGTTTTATGCAGCTTTGTAAAAAGTAAAATGCGTTTTTTCCTGCACAAACCGCACGACAGGCGTTAAAAAATTTCAAATATTGACAATCCGTGCGCAATATTTTGAATCTTCGAAGGCTTTTCTCCACATTTTATTCCAATTCATTTGAAGGAAAGAAGGCATTTTTATGTTCGATCAAATTCGTCCCGCCGCAGCCGGAGACACCGTCGCCACGCTGCACACCACCCTCGGCGATATCCACATCCGCCTTTTTGGGGAGGACGCGCCCCTCGCGGTGGAGAATTTCACCACCCACGCAAAAAACGGCTACTACAACGGACTGAAATTTCACCGGGTCATCCGGGATTTTATGATTCAGGGCGGCGACCCGATGGGCACCGGCGTCGGAGGCGAGTCCATCTGGGGCAAGCCGTTCAAGGATGAGTTCACCCCCCGGCTGCACAATCTGCGCGGCGCGCTTTCGATGGCCAACGCCGGCCCCGGCACCAACGGCAGCCAGTTCTTTATTGTGCAGGCGAACGCCGCGCCGGCGCAGATGCTGGCGCAGATGAAGCAGATGCCCGACAGCTTCCCGCCCGAGGTGGTGGACGCCTACGCCGCGATGGGCGGCACGCCCTGGCTGGACTTCCGCCACACCGTCTTTGGCCAGGTGGTCGAGGGGATGGAGGTTGTTGACGCCATCGCGGCGGCAGAGGTCGGACCGAACGACAAGCCGGTGGAGGACGTCCTGATCGACAGCATTGACGTCGAGGTCCTGTAACATGAGGACGACCGGCAACTATGCCGCCTTTTACCGGCTGATTTACGACACCATCGGCGGGCTGACCCCGCTCGATTACGATTGCGGCAGCCTCTGCGGCAAGGCCTGCTGCAAAGGGGAGGAAAACGGCATGCTCCTCTTCCCGCATGAGGAGGAGGCGCTCGACCTCTCCGCCTATACGGTGTGCGAGCAGGACGGTCTGCTGCTTCTGCGCTGCGACGGCCGGTGCGAGCGGGAGAACCGACCGCTGGCCTGCCGGATTTTCCCCTTTTTCCCGACCATTATGCCAAACGGACGCATTGCCGTCCGACCGGAGGCCGGCGCCTTCAAGCTCTGCCCCTGTTTGCAGCACATCGACTGCATCCGCTTTGACAAGCTGTTTTTGCGATCGGTGCGCCGGGTCGGGCGGCTGCTCTCCATAGACGATGACTGCCGCGCCTTCCTAACCGAGCGCGGGGCGGAGAACGTGCCGCTCCTTCACATGGTTTTACCCGAGATCCCGCGGAGTTTGATCCGCAGATAACATAAAAACCGGAAAGGATGTTCATTATGATGAAACGCACAATATCCCTGCTTCTGATCGCGGCGCTGACCCTCGCGCTGACCGGCTGCGGCAGCAGCGGGAAGGAGAACAGCTCCACCGTCTCCGCTTCCTCCACCTCCTCCACCGCGTCGGTGACCGCCAACAAGGACGGCGTGCCGGAGAAGCCGGCCTATACCGAAGTGGCCAGCGGAAAATCCCGCACCGATGATGAAGTCGGCTTTCAGTTTGATCCCCCCGCAAAGGGAGAGGAGATTGTCGTTTTCCACACCAGCAAGGGAGATATCAAGGCCCGCCTCTTCCCCGACAGCGCCCCTCTCGCGGTGACCAATTTTAAGGCGCTGGTGAAGGAAGGCTATTACGATGGCCTGATCTTCCACCGTGTGATCAACGACTTCATGATCCAGGGCGGAGATCCCAAAGGCAACGGCACGGGCGGAGAGTCCGTCTGGGGCGAAGGGTTTGAGTACGAAACCAACGCCAATCTGCTGCATTTCCGCGGCGCGCTCTCGATGGCGCACAGCTCCCTCCCCAACTCCAACGGGAGTCAGTTTTTCATCGTGCAGGGGATGCAGACCGTAACCCAGAGCATGATTTCCGGCTACGGCTATGATAAGAAGCTGAGCCAGAAGGCGCAGGAGCTTTACTGCGAAAAGGGCGGTTACTTCAGCCTGGACGGCGGCTACTCGGTCTTTGGCCAGGTGTTCGAGGGGATGGAGGTTGTCGACGCCATCGCAGGTGTGGAGACCAACGCCTCCGACAAACCGCTGGAGGACATTGTCATGACCTCGGTTGAGCTGGTGGCTTACGAGGGGTAACGGCACGCCAAAAATCCGCAACCCATTGATTTTTCATCTTCATAACCGATTATTGCA
>UQRS01000077.1 GCA_900543525.1 uncultured Oscillospiraceae bacterium | reverse complement strand
ACCCCACTTATTAGATAGTATATCATACTTGTCTAACAAATGGGGTGCTGTTCAAAACCGGCAAACCGGGGCGTTTTTATACTCTGTTCAAACCCAAAGCCCTCTGCTCAGACCGGGGCCGAGAGCCGCCGCACAATCTCGCAGGGGAGGAGGCGGCTTTGCCCCTCTCTCCCGCCGATCATTCCCAAAAGAAGCGCGACCGCCTGCTCCGCAATCTGCCCGATGTCCTGCCGGACCGTGGTGATCGGCACCGGCGCCGCCTTGGAGAAAACGCTGTCGTCAAAGCCGGTGACCCAAATATCCTCCGGAATGCGGCGGCCATCCTCCCGCAGGCGGTTGATCACGCCCGAGGCCAGCATGTCATCAATGCAGAGCACCGCATCAAAATCCTTCCCCAGAGCGAGCAGATCCTCCGCCGCCTGACAGCCGCCCTTATAGCCAAGCTGATCAAGCCGAAAGACTTTGTACTCCGCCTCTCCGGCCGCACGGCAGAAGCCGGATTCCCGCCGGTCAAGGGAGTCCACCCCCCTGTGTCCGGTGACCAGCGCCAGCTTTTTGCGCCCGCCCTCAACCACCGCGCGGGTCAGGCGGTACATCCCCTCTTCAAGATCGCACATAACGCAGGGGCGCGCAATCTGCCGGTATTTGGCCGTGGCAAAAACCAGCGGCAGGTCGTAATCGTCAAGATAGGCCGGCTCCTCATTCGGCACGTTGACCGGCGAGAGGATGACCCCCTCCACCTGATTGGAGCGCATCTCCTCCAAAATCTTGCGCTCGTTGGAAACCGAGTTGTCAGAGGTCGCGATGATCAGGCCGAGGCCCTTTTCCCGCACCAGCGTGTTGATGCACTGCACCAGATCGGCGTAATATACATTGGAAATGGTCGGCACAATCAGACCCAGCATCCCGCTTTTCTGCAGCACCAGCTTGCGGGCATAGGGGTTGGGCACATAGCCCATCTCCTTCGCGGCCTGCTGAATCCTCTCCTTGGTTTGGAGGCGCACCAGCTCGCTGTCGTTCAGCGCGAGGGAGACGGTCGCCGGAGAAAATCCGGTCTGTTTGGCAATTTCCTTGATGCTGACCTTCAAAACATCCCATCCATTCCGCCGCCAAAGCCGGAGGAGAGCCGCACTCCGCCCGCTTTGACAGGACGATAAAATAACATTTTAAATATACCATAAATATGTATAATGTCAAGCAAAGCCTCCCCCTCGCTCCGACGGCCGCAGCAGCAGAACCGCCGCCAGCAAAACAGTGAGGACGGCCGCCAGCGTGCCGGAGGAAAACCCTCCCCCGGCAAGGAAAATGCCAAACTGATATACGCAAAGCGCAGAGAGGTAGGCAAACGCGCACTGATACCCGATGGCAAAGACGGTCAGACGAAGAGAGCGCAGCTCCCTCCGGATGGCGTCCATGGCCGCGACGCAGGGCGCGCAAAGCAGGTTGAAAAGCAGAAAGGCGTAGCCGGACAGCGGCGAAAACGCGGACGAGAGGCCGCCCGCCGTCCCTGCCTCCCCGCCGAAAAGAACACCGAGGGTGCTGACAATATTCTCCTTCGCGATAAGGCCGGAGAGAGTCGCCACAGCCGCCTGCCAACACCCCCAGCCGAGCGGCCGGAACAAGGGCGCAATCCCCCGCCCGGCGGCGGCAAGAAGACTGTTTTCCATCCCCACCCGGCCAAAGCCTCCGTCCGCGAAGCCGAATCTCGACGAGAACCAGATCAGCAGGCTGGAAAGCAGAATCACCGTCCCCGCCTTTTTCAAAAAGCCGCCGACCCGATCAAGCAGGCTGGAAAAAAGGCTCCCGGCCGTCGGCAGGCGGTAGGGCGGCAGCTCCATAATAAAGGGCGCTGGGTCGCCGGAAAAGAGGCGGCTCTTTTTTAAAATCAGGCCGGAGAGCAGCACCGCCCCGATCCCGGCAAAATAGGCGCTCGGCGCAACCCACCAGCCGCCGCCGAACAGCCCTCCCGTCAAAAGGGAGATCACCGGTAGCTTGGCGCTGCAGGGGATGAAGGTCGTGGTCAGAACGGTCATGCGGCGGTCGGCCTCACTCTCGATCGTGCGGGAGGCCAGAATCCCCGGCACGCCGCAGCCCGAGCCGACCAGCATCGGGATAAAGGATTTTCCCGAAAGGCCGAACCTCCGGAACACCCGGTCGAGGATGAAGGCGATCCGGGCCATGTAGCCGCACCCCTCCAAAAGGGCGAGGCAGAAGAACAGCAGGGTAATCTGGGGCAAAAAGCCAAGCACCGCGCCCACCCCGGCAAGAAGGCCGTCCAGCAGCAGACTGCGCAGCCAATCGGCGCAGCCCACCGCCTCCAGCCCGCGCGCCATAAGTACCGGAATCCCCGAAACCCACACGCCCCAGTCGGCCGGGTCGGGCGGTCTCTCGGCCGCCGCCGCAAGAAAGTCGGCATAGGTTACAAGCACCTCCCCGGCCGGGCGGCCGTCCGCGTCATACAAAGGGCAAACGGCGACCAGCCCGACCGCCGCCTCAGGCTCGAGTCCCGCCCTTGCCGCCGCGGCCGAGAAGGCCTCCTCCCGGGCGGCGGCCAGCGCATACCGATCGGCCGCCGCCTCATATCCGGCGGCGCCGATTGAAAAGAGGTGCCACCCCTCCCCGAAGAGGCCGTCCTCAATCCACCCGGCGCAGGCACCTCCCACCCCCGCGACCGAGAGGAAATAGACCGCCAGCATAATCAAAATAAAAACCGGCAAAGCGGTCAGCCGGCCGGTTGCGATCCGGTCAATCCGGTCGGAGGCCGTCGGCCCCGACCGCGCGCCCCGGCCGTAGCAGCCGCGTAGGAGGCCTTCAATCCAATCATACCGCCCGGCCGCCAGAATGCTTTCGCTGTCCTCCCCCAAAAGGCGTTCGGCCGCTTTGACCTCCCTTTCGGCCTGCACCAGCGTCCCGGCCGGGAGGGAGAACTGCCGCGCCGCCGCCGCGTCCCGTTCAAACAGCTTGACCGCGTACCACCGCCGCCGTGCCTCCGCCACCCCTTCCAGCTGCGCCGAAATCCGGGACAGCGCCCCCTCGGCCGCGCTGTCAAACCGGCAGAGACGGGGAGAAGCGCCCCGCCGCGCGGCCAGCAGGGCGGCCTCGACCGCCGCCTCCACCCCGTCGCCCCGCAAAGCGGAGATTTCCACAATGGGGCAGGAGAGTCTGCGGGAGAGCAGCGCCGCGTCCAGCCGGCCGCCCCGTTTTCGCAGCTCTCCGGCCATGTTAACCGCCACAACGAGCGGGAGGCCGGTCTCGGCCAGCTGGGTGGTCAGATACAGGCTGCGCTCCAGGCTGGCCGCGTCCACCAGATTGAGTATAACATCCGGCCCTTCGCCCGGCCGGCCGTCCAGCAGAAAACGGCGGGCGACCAGCTCCTCCGGCGTGTATGGCGACAGGGAGTAAATGCCCGGCAAATCCACGATGTCCACCCCCTCCCGCGAGAGGAGGCGGCCGACCTTTTTCTCCACCGTGACGCCCGGCCAGTTGCCGACAAACTGCCGCGCGCCGGTCAGCCGATTGAAAAGGGTCGTCTTGCCGCAATTGGGGTTGCCGGCAAGCGCGATGCAAAGCTTCATTTTCTTCCTCCTGTCCGCCTAAGGTCTGCCGGCCGCACTCCCCCGAAAAAAGCCTGCCCATTTACCGGCCGCCTGCGTTTTTTGGCGCTTGTTCAAGATTTTTTCATAAATTCAGTGTAAAATAAAGTTTTAGAAATTGGAGAAGGGGTATGCATTATGGCACTCAAACCGTTCAAAGCCGAATCCAAACGGCTGATGGATCTGATGATCCACTCGATTTACACACACAAGGAAATTTTCCTGCGCGAGCTGATCTCCAACGCCAGCGACGCGCTTGACAAGCTCTATCACAAATCGCTGACAGAGGAGCTGGCCGACGTCGACCGAACCGCCCTCTGCATCCGGCTGGCCGCCGATAAGGAGGGGCGAACCCTCACCGTTTCGGACAACGGCATCGGCATGACGAAGGAGGAGCTGGACGCCAACCTCGGCGTAATCGCGAAAAGCGGCTCCAAGGCTTTCAAGGAGGAGAACGAGACCTCCGACGAGGTGGACATCATCGGGCAGTTCGGCGTCGGCTTCTACTCCGCCTTCATGGTGGCCGACCGGGTAACGGTCGTCAGCCGCGCCTGCGGCAGCGAGGAGTCCTGGAAGTGGGAGTCCTCCGGCGTCGACGGCTACCGCATCACGCCGGCCGAAAAGGCGCACTGCGGAACCGAAATCACCCTCCACCTCCTCCCCGACGGCGAGGAGGAGAATTACAGCGAGTTTCTTGACCCCTACCGTCTACGGGGGCTTGTCAAAAAATACTCCGATTACATCCGCTACCCCATCCGGATGGAGATGGAGAAAAGCCGCCCCAAGGAGGGCAGCGAGGGAGAGTTCGAAACCTATACCGAGGAGGAAACCCTCAACAGCATGGTTCCGATCTGGAAAAAATCCCGGTCGGAGGTCTCGGACGAAGAGTACGGCGCGTTTTATAAGGAAAAATTCGGCGACTGGCAGGATCCGGCGCGGGTCATCCGCACCTCGACAGAAGGGGCGGCGACCTACAACGCCCTGCTGTTCATCCCCTCCCACCCGCCGATGGATTACTATACCAAAGCGTATGAAAAGGGGCTGCAGCTTTATGCCAGCGGCGTGCTGATCATGGACAAATGCGCCGACCTGCTGCCCGACCATTTCTCCTTTGTAAAGGGGCTGGTCGACTCGCAGGATCTATCCCTCAACATCTCGCGGGAGATGCTGCAGCATGACCGGCAGCTTCAGCTGATCGCCGCCCGGCTGGAGAAAAAGATTGCCGCCGAGCTGAAATCCATGCTCGAAAACGATCGGGAGAAGTATGCCGAGTTCTTTAAGAATTTCGGTCTCCAGCTCAAATACGGCATGTACGACAACTATGGCCTGCACAAGGACGAGCTGAAGGACCTGTTGCTCTTCGCCTCCTCCGGGGAAGAGGCGCCGGTCACCCTGGCCGAGTATGTCTCCCGCATGAAGGAGGGGCAGACCGACATCTACTACGCCTGCGGGGAGAGCGCCGAGCGCCTTGCCCGGCTGCCGCAGGCCGAGGCGGTGCTCGAAAAGGGGTACGAAATCCTCTACCTCACCGACAATGTGGATGAGTTCGCGCTCAAAACCCTGCATGAATATGAGGGTAAGCATTTCAAGAATATTTCGGCCGACGACCTCGACCTCTCAAGCGAGGAGGAGAAGAAGCAGGCCGAGCAGCAGGCGGAGGAATATAAACCCCTGCTGGAGGCGCTGTCCTCCGCCCTTTCGGGCAAGGTGGAAAAGGTCATCCTCTCCCATCGGCTGAAAAACCATCCGGTCTGCCTCTCTTCGGAGGGGGAGATCACCCTCGAGATGGAGAAGGTGCTGAACGCCATGCCGCAGGGCGGCGGAATCAAGGCCAAGCGGGTGCTCGAGCTGAATCCCGCGCACCCGGTCTTTGCCCGGCTGGAGGCGCTGCGGGAAAGCGACCCGCAAAAGCTCGCCGACTATGCCGGACTGCTGTACGATCAGGCGCTGCTGATCGAAGGGCTGCCGATTGAGGATCCGGCCGATTTCTCCAACCGCATCTGCGCCCTGATGTAAAGCGTGGTTCATCAAAATTTTATAAAAACCCCCGGCCTGCCGAAAAAAATTCAGCAAGCCGGGGGTTTTGCGCTGTAAAGATAAATTGCAGGCACCCTTCCCCTCTTTTTTGCCACAACCCTCGCCGAGTGAAAAAATCCGGAATATTTTATATGCATTCCGAAAAAACTAATCCCAGAAAAAATCTCCTTTCCATAAAAGCGCCCCGCATAAAGAGCGGCCGCCCACCGGACAGGGAGAGGCAAAACCGCCCGGCTTTTTGCCCGACGGTCAACTGAAGAGGTGTGGTGTTTTAAAATATGCAGTATTTCATGGCTTTTCTGATTGGCGGCGTCCTCTGCCTGATCGGGCAGATTCTGATCGACTGGACCAAGCTGACGCCGGCGCGTATCCTGGTCGCTTATGTCGTCGGCGGGGTCGTCCTCACGGCGCTCGGGCTGTATGAGCCGCTGGTAAAGCTCGGCGGCGCCGGCGCGACCGTCCCGCTGACCGGCTTCGGATACTCCCTCGCCATGGGGGTGAAAAAGGCGGTGGCGCAGTACGGCTTTCTCGGCGCGCTTTCGGGTGGAATTTCCGCCACGGCGGCTGGCATCACGGCGGCGGTGGTTTTCGGCTACCTTGCGGCGCTGATCTTCAAGCCCAAGGATAAGTAAAGGCGTTTCGCGTCCCTCCGGCCGGCTTTTCGTCCGCCCGGCCGCCGCAGCGTAAGTCTCTCGCCCGCCTCCATCCCGTAAGGCCGTCCGGCCGCACGGTCGTGCAGTCGAGGCTGTTCGGCGGTTGAGGCCATCCGTCCGATCATCCGATCATCCGGCCACCGGCTATCCGATCGTCCGATCATCCGGTCGTCCGGTCGTCCGCCACTCCCGCCGACGGAAGCGTCGAGCCGTTCCTCCGCCCTCCCCCAAAATTGTGTGAAAACCGCTTGTCAGATTCCATATATTGTGTTATAATTATCGCAAACATCAAAATATAACGCATATCCGGCGGCAGCATCCAACGCCGGAGCGGAACGGACGGTGCCTTTGTATGAAGTGTCCATTTTGCGGGTTTGAGGAAAGCCGCGTCATCGACTCCCGCCCCACCGATGAGGGGGAGCGTATCCGCCGCCGGCGGGAGTGTATTCAGTGCCAGAAGCGCTTCACAACCTATGAGGTGATTGAGAGTCTGCCGGTCATTGTCATCAAAAAGGACAAATCGCGGGAGGTTTTCAACCGCGACAAGCTGCTCGGCGGCCTGCTCCGCGCGTGCGAGAAGCGCCCGGTTTCGATCGACGATCTGGAGCTTCTGATCGACGATGTGGAGAGTGTTCTGCAAAACACTCTGGATCGGGAGGTCACGTCCGAAAAAATCGGCGAACTGGTCATGGATCGGCTCAAAGGGGTGGACGAAGTGGCCTATGTCCGGTTTGCGTCGGTCTATCGCCAGTTCAAGGACATCAACACCTTCCGGGAAGAGCTGAACAAGCTGCTGGAGGAAAGATAGCCCTTCTTGAGAGAGCGCCGGAGTGCAGAAATGCCGAAAGCGTCGGGGGAGCGCCCGACGCCTTTTGCGCTGAGAGTAAATTTTTACAGCGCTTTCGATATGCGGAGGAAAAACTCCGCCCGCGGCAGTTCTCACTCCTTTCCGGCGTTTTTTCATAAAAACAGTTTTTCGTAAAATCGGTTTTTGCAAAAAACTGGTTGACAATTCCCCTGCGGGATGCTATAATTATATGGCACCCTGAGTAAGGGGATATATCGCGGGGTAGAGCAGTTCGGTAGCTCGTCGGGCTCATAACCCGGAGGTCGTCGGTTCAAATCCGGCCCCCGCAACCAAAAATGCAGTCGCCTCTTTGGGCGGCTGCTCTTTTTTTAACCGCACAGGGCGGACTCAACCGGCGTGCCGCCGCATAAATCGCACAAGCCGCACGGTTTACAGAAAAAATAGGGACGGCAAAGGAAAAGGCCGTCCTTTATGATAAAAGAAATGGAGCATGTTATGCCACGGATCAGCGCAAGCAATTTAAGCAAAAGCTATGGCGAGCGGGAGCTTTTTTCGGCCGTCAGCTTCGGTGTGGAGCGGCAGGATATCATCGGCTTTATCGGCGCCAACGGCACCGGCAAAACCACCCTTTTCCGCATCCTCACCGGGCAGGAGGAGGCGGACACCGGCGGCCTCTCGCGGGAGAGCGGCCTGACCGTCGGCTATATGGAACAGCATGTCTGCGCCGACTCCTCCGCCACCGCGATGGAGGAGGTTCTGCAGGTTTTCGCCCCCCTCATCAGACAAGAGCGGGAGCTGGACGACCTCGGCCGCCGGCTGCTGCTTGACCACAGCGACCGGCTGATTGAGCAGCACGCCCTTTTGACCGAGCAGTTTCAAAGGGACGGCGGCCTGACCTACCGCAGCAGAGCCAAGGCGGCGCTCGCCGGCCTCGGCTTCTCGGAGGAGGAGGCCGCGCTTCCGGTCTCCGCTTTGTCGGGCGGGCAGAAAAGCAAGCTGGCGCTTGCCCGGCTGCTGCTCTCCTCCCCCGACCTGCTGCTTTTGGACGAGCCGACCAACCACCTCGACATCCGGTCGGTCGAGTGGCTGGAGGAATATATCTCCGGCTACACCGGCGCGGCCATCATCATTTCGCACGACCGCTTTTTCCTCGACCGGGTCTGCAACCGCATCTTCGAGCTGGAGCACGGCCACCTCTACACCTGCGACGGCAACTACACCAAGTATCAGGAGGTAAAATCCCTCCGCACCCTGAGCGAAGCGCGCGCTTATGAAAACACGATGAAGGAGATCCACCGGCTGGAGGGGATCATCGAGCAGCAGCATCGCTGGAATCGGGAAAAAAATATCAAAACCGCCGAAAGCAAGCAAAAGCAGATCGACCGGCTGGAGGCGAGCCTCAAAAAGCCCGACGCCCCCGAGCGGGAGATACGGTTTCAGTTTTCTCCCCGCCGGAATTGCGGCAACGACGTGCTTTCGGTGCGCGGCCTGCAAAAGCGCTTTTCGGGTGAGCCGCTTTATTCCGGCGTGGAATTTGAAGTAAAAAAAGGCGACCGCCTCTTTCTGATCGGGCCAAACGGCTGTGGAAAGACCACCCTCCTCCGCCAGATCATGACCGAAGGGGAGGCCGGCGTGACCTTCGGCGCGGGCGTCGAGTTCGGCTATTTCGAGCAGGCGCATACCGGCCTCTCCCCCGAAAAGACCGTCCTGGATGAGGTTTGGGACGCCTACACCTCCCTGCCCCAGACCGAGATACGCAGCGCGCTGGCCGCCTTCCTCTTCCGGGGGGAGGAGGTTTTCAAGCAGATCGGGGAGCTCAGCGGCGGAGAGCGGGCACGGGTCGCGCTCTGCAAGCTGATGCTGTCGGGCAGCAATCTGCTGTTTCTGGACGAGCCGACCAACCACCTCGACCTCATGTCGAGGGAGGCGCTGGAGCAGGCGCTCTCCGGCTATGGCGGCACCATCGTCATGGTGTCGCACGACCGGTATTTCATCAACAAGCTGGCGACCAAAATCTGCGCCTTTGAGGGGGGCGAGGTGCACCTCTACAAAGGGGATTATCAGGAGTATCTGCGCCTGCGTCCGGGGGAGGCCGCCGCGCCGCAGTCTGAGAAGAAGGCAGTCGGCCGCGGCGGCGCCGACTATAAAAAGCGCAAGGAGGGCGCGGCCGCGCTGCGCCGCCTGCAATCGGCCATCGCCCGGTGCGAGGCGGAGATCTCCGCAGCCGAGCAGCAGGCGGAGGAAAAGCGCCGGCTGCTTGAAACGCCCGAAATCGCCTCCGACTACGAGCGGGCCATGGCGTTGGGGGAGGAAATCGCCGTCCTCGACCAGCAGTGCGAGTCCCTGCTGGCAGAGTGGGAGCGCCTCTCTAACACATTGGCGGAGAAAACCGAGTCGTGATCCCGATCCGCAATATATTTTACAGTAAAAATCCGTTTGTAAAGCAGTAAATACTTTCCGTAAGGTTACATAAATCGCCAAAAAAGGACCCAAAACAGGGATTGTGGAAAGATTTTTCTTGAAAAACCGGGTGGTTTTCAAACTTTTCAACCGAGTTTTCAACATTTTTTATGTAAACACCCGGCAAAGCGAAAAAATACGGAGGGTATTTTCTCGCTTTGCAGAGGTTTTGCCGCACCCTGCGGCAGAGCTTAACGGCTTCCCGCTTCGTGCACCAAAAGAGCCGCTTGCCAAAAAACTCTGCCCTGTTTTCCGACGCCCTCGGCGTTGTCCAACAGCAAAACCCCCGCTCATCCGAGCGGGGGTTTTGCAATCGGTTTGCAGTATTTTTAAAAGGATAAAGTCTTTTGCAGGGTAAAGGCTTCTGCCGTTTTTTGCCGGGCTTTTTGCCGGGCTTTTTGCCGGGTTTTCTGCGCTTATCCCACGATGATGGCTATGGCCTCATCCACTGTGCTGAGCAGGATGTAGCTCTGCCCGTTCAGCTCATACTCGACATAGAACATGGCCGCACGCACACGGTTCTCCACCACATTCTTCAGCCGGAAGCCGTAAGCGGTGTAGACATCTATATCCTCGCCCTTATCGAACACAACCTGCCGGATCTGATCGGCCGTAGCGT
>UQRS01000076.1 GCA_900543525.1 uncultured Oscillospiraceae bacterium | reverse complement strand
TTTTCTGTCCGTACAGAAAAGGGGTGCCCGCGCGGCATGAGCGCAAAGGCTTATGGTTTGTTGAATATTAAAACTTTGATCGGCCTTTGCTGCGCGTTTCGCCTTACGGCAAAACGCCGGGGTTTTATTCTCAATATGGCATGAGCGCAAAGGTAAGATTTTGCAGTGAGTTGGATAGAGAATAGTACCGCATTTAAGCGCAAAAGAGCCGATTTTGCAGTAAGTCAGATGGAGCGTTCCACTTCAAATCAGGCAGAGATCATCAACCTTCCCCAAAAAGAAATCCAAAAGAAAAAGCCTCCCGCTACCCGCAGAAGGCTCTCTCTCAAACAAAAACCAAAAAACGCAATCCCTATTTCAGCTTCTTAACAAAAGCGTCAATCGAAGCGTCGTCCTTCGGATCAAACGCTCCCTCCAGCGGGAAAAGCTGCCAGTTCTCCACATGAACCTCGGTCTCTCCCGGTGCAACAGCTTTCAGCTCGCCCAGCGTCTCCTGCTCCAGGAAAAGCTCGTTGGTGTAGGTCTCGAACGAGCAGCCGTAGTCGGCATAAACGCCGTCCGGATGATTGGGAGCATACTCCTTTTGAAAAACCGTGTCCCCGATCACATAATAGCCCGTTCCGGCAAAGGCGTCAAAGCCCATCTTAAAGGGGCCGTGCTGCGCGTCTTGCCGCAAGGTGGCGTACTTGTGCCCGAGGTAGAGCCGGTCGTCCGCGAAGTCGCAGTAAGGCCACATGGCCACCGTCCGATTGGGGAGAAGGCCGGTGTCGTGGGTGTTCTGCGGAATAATCTCCACCCCGCCGGGGGCGAGTACGCTGAGCGCCCACACGGCAAAGGTTTTCTCCGCCTTGCCGATGTTGGTGACCCGGTGAATGACCTGAACGCCGGGCGCGTCCTCCTTCATATGAAGCTCCATCTGGAAGGCGACGCCGTTCTCCACCTGCGGCGGCTGAGTGAACACCGCGCCGTCGGAAGTCACGGTGTACTCCACCGGGTTGTTGTCGGGGTAGGCCGTCTCGGGCGCCGATTCGGGCGCGATCCAGAGCCGATGCCCGCCATAGATGTTCCACTGCGCGCCCTTATAATAATAGCTGTCGTAATGCGGCCCGTTGTTGAAATGCGCGCGCGCAAGGTCGTTGAACATGACGTTTGTGCCGCCGACGCGGCAGAGCTTGATCACTCTCGGCCCGACGTCGACCGTGACCAGCGCCTCGATCAGGCCGTTGGTAATCTGCACGCATTTTCCGAAATTTTCATATGCGTCGATGAGCTGAACTGTTACTCCCATGATGTTTCCTCCATACTATTAAAAATTGGGGTTGTGTATGCGTTTTTTTCACAGCGTTTTGCTGCGGTTGCCATGTTGAAAAGATCGGCCGTCTTGATTTCATAAGAGAGGACGGCCGCCGCCTCCCCGCCGAGGCGCATGCCATCGGCTACGCTGAATAGGATCGGCTTTTCCGCCTTTCCTTTGGCGGCGCGGAGGATTTCCTGTCCCCGCCGGTTCAAGGCGAGCACGCGGAGGTAGGGCACCTCCCGCAGCCAAAAGCGGTCGTCAAAGCCAAGAAAGGCGGACAAGATCAGCCGCCGCACCCGCGCCATTGGGTACCGCTTGGTCTTGACCGCGGCGCAGAGTCCGTCGAGAGTCGCCGCCTCCCGCACGGCGGCATGAAGCCGATTCTCGATCCCCTCGCTCCGGTCGGGGAGGCGGGAGAAGTCGGCCTTGTCCATCAGCTTCAGTTTACATAATATCGACGATTCCAACCGGGAGAGGCTGGCCGTCTCTCCGGTGCGGACCGCCTCCATCAGCAGGGCGGCACTTTGCGGCGGCAGGGCAGAGGAGGGGTCGAGGCCGGCCTCAATCTTCGCCCGGACAGCGGCGGCCGAGGGGAGGCTGTGCGCCTCCAACGCGTCGTGCGCCGCGCCCTGCCGTCGGACGGTGAGAAAGCGAAAGTCTGCCGAAAGCCGCCCTGCGGCGGAGATGTACTCGATCCCCAGCGTGTTGTTGGGGGAGGCGAGAAGGCCGGCCGTCTTTTCTCCGCAGCCCTCGGCCACGGCGGCCTGCCGCGCGGCGGCAAAGGTCATGCCCTGTGCTAGAAAGCGGTCAAGCGCGGGTTTTAAGCCGGGATCGGCCGCTGCGGCCGCCGCCGTTTGCAGCGGCTCGACCTCTCCGCACTCCGACCCGAAGGAGAGCGCGTCGACCACGCCGAGGCTTTTGAGCGCCGACACGCCGCCCAGCGCAAAATTTCCGGCGGTCGACATGGACCAGAGACTCGGCAGCTCGAGCACCAGGTCGGCGCCGCAGCGCACCGCCGCCTCCGCCCGGAGGCGCTTGGAAAGCAGCGCAATATCTCCCCGCTGGGTGAAGTCGCCGCCGAGCAGGGCAACAATGTGGGTGGCACCCATCTCTCTCGTTCGGCGAAGGTGATAAGCGTGCCCCAGATGGAATGGATTGTATTCGGCGATTATACCCGCTGTGTACAAGGGACACCCCCTCCTTCCGACCGGTATAGGCTGTAAATGCGACATTTTGCGGTGTTTTTACGGGAATACGATAAAAATCACTTGAAAAACGCGGGGGCATACAGTAAAATAAAAAAGTATGCTAAAAGGACGGCTGTGAAAAATCGGGTTCCCGCAAGCGGAGCAATCCGCAAACACTATCATACCGCATTCCGGCCGTTTAATCAACCGGGAAAAGCACAGAAAAAAACATAGAAAAATCAAAATTCGGGAGGAATTTAAAATGAAAATTCTCGTCGTCAACGCAGGAAGCTCATCCCTCAAGTATCAGCTGATTGATATGGAGAATGAGCATGTTCTGGCCAAGGGCATCTGTGAGCGGATCGGATTTACCGGCTGCATCAGTCACAAGACGGCCGACGGCCGCAAGTATGAAGCGGACTATCCGATGCCCACCCATTCGGAGGCGTTCAAGTGCCTGGTTGATGTGCTGACCACCGGCGATACCAAGGTCATCGACTCGATGGCGGAGATTTCGGCCGTCGGTCATCGGATCGTGCAGGGCGGCTCCTATTTCTCCGAGTCCTGCTTTGTGGATGAGGATGTCATCAATAAGATTGAGAAGCTGGCCGCTCTGGCGCCGCTGCACAATGCCGCGCATGTGCTGGGCATCCGCGCCTGCATCGAGGAGCTTGGTCCCGACGTGCCGGAGGTTGTGGTGTTCGACACCTCTTTTCATCAGACCATGCCGGCGACCTCCTATATTTATCCGATCCCGTACGAGTATTATGAAAAATACGGAATCCGCCGCTACGGCTTCCATGGGACTTCGCACCGCTATGTCTCCGGCCGCATGATTGAGAAGCTCGGCCGTGGGGCGGAAGGAACCAAGATTGTCACCTGTCACCTGGGCAACGGCTGCTCGATCACGGCGGTCAAGGATGGCAAGTGCCTCGATACGACCATGGGTCTGACGCCGCTGGACGGCATGATGATGGGTACCCGCTGCGGCACGATGGATCCGTCGGTTCTGACCTTCATCGCGGAGAAGGACGGCCTTTCCCCGGCGGAGGTTTCTGACATCTGCAATAAAAAATCCGGCCTGCTCGGCGTATCCGGCCTCTCTCACGACAGCCGCGACGTCAACATCGCGGCCGACGCCGGCAACGAGCGCGCGGCGCTGGCCATCGGCATTCAGCGGTATGAGGTTGCCAAGTTCGTCGGCGGCTATGCGGCGGCCATGAACGGCCTCGACGCGGTGGTATTCACCGGCGGCATCGGAGAAAACGATCCGGGCCTGCGCCAGTATGTGGTAGAGCACCTCGGCTATCTCGGCGTCAAACTGGAGGCGGAGGCCAATCACTCCCGCGGCAAGGAGGTTCGGATTTCCACCCCCGATTCCAAGATCGAGGTCTGGGTCATTCCGACCGATGAGGAAATGGTCATCGCCCGCGACACGCTTGCTTTGATCGAAAAACGGGGAAAATAAAAGATGCGCTGCCGCTTGAAAGGCGGCGTCTGCCCTGTTTAAAACTGCGGTTATCCCGCATACTATTCTTTGAGCCTTGCGCAAAATGGGTGGGGAAAAGGCCTCTTTTCGGCTTTGCCGGACAGCGGCCGCTCTCTTACCCGACGCGCCACGAAAGGAAGGGCGTGACCGATGCGAAAGGGGATTGTCCGGGCGACCGGCGGGGATTTGTCTCTTTCCAAAATTGTTCTCGGCACCTGCTATTACGGCACTGATATTCCAAAGGATACCGCTTACGATATGCTGGACATGTATTATGCTGCGGGCGGTCGGACGCTGGACACCGCCCGGGTTTACGGCCTCGACGCGGCGGAGCATTCGGCAAGCGAGCGCACGGTCGGCGACTGGATGAAATCGCGCGGCGTCCGGGATGAGATGCTTCTGGTGACCAAGGGCGGCCATCCGCAGCTTTATGATCTGCACGTCTCCCGCCTCAGCGAGGGGGAGATCTACGCCGATTTTGAGGCCAGCATGCGCGACCTCTCGACCGATCGGGCGGATGTTTATTTTCTCCATCGGGACGATACCTCTATCCCGGTGGGGGAGATTATGAACATTCTGGATCGCTTGGTGAAGGAGGGGCGCGTCCGGGCACTCGGCGCTTCCAACTGGAGCCTTTCCCGGATTTTGGAGGCGAACGCCTACGCACTGGAAAAGGGAAAGACCCCCTTCTCGGTTTCGCAGATTCAGTGGAGTCTGGCGCACAGCACGCCGGAGGCCTGGAACGACGACACGCTGGTCTGCATGACCGACGCCGAGTATGCCGGCTATCTGAAGGCCGGCATTCCGGTGATGGCCTATTCCCCGCAGGCCAAGGGGATTTTTTCCAAATACATCGCGGGGGGAGAAGCGGCGCTGGGCCGCAAGATTCGCGAGCGCTTTCTGACCGACCTGAATCTGCGCAGGATTGAGCGGGTGCGCGCCCTCTCGGCGGAGAGCGGACTGTCTCCCGCGGCGATCGCGCTCGGCTACATTACCTGCAACCCGCTGGAGGGATTCGCGATCGTCGGCTGCTCAAGCGCGGCACAGCTGCGCGACAGTCTGAGCGCCGCCGATCTGGAGATGGACATCTCCGCCCTGACCGAATGAATTGGGAGGTTTATCAATGAATCTGGAAGAACAGAAAAAGCGGATGGAGGAGCACGGCTATGCGGCCGACCTCAATCTGCTGTATGGAGAGCACGAGCTTTCCGCCAAACGCTATGCAGCCGCCTGCGACGCCTTCGGCAAGCTGTTCGGCAAGGACAGAGAGGTGCGCTTCTTCAGCGCGCCCGGCCGGACGGAGGTTGGCGGCAACCACACCGATCATCAGCACGGCTGCGTGCTGGCCGGCAGCGTCAATCTGGATGTGATTGCGGTTGTCTCCCCGAATGAGGAGAATATCATCCGCATTCAGTCGGCCGGCTTTGATATGGATGAGATTGATCTTTCTGTCCTCGACCCCGTAAAGGCGGAGGAGGGGAAGGCGGCCGCCCTGATCCGCGGCATGTGCGCTGCTTTTTGCAAGGCCGGGCTGAAAATCGGCGGCTTTGACGCCTATACAACCTCCAATGTTCTGAAAGGCTCCGGGCTTTCCAGTTCGGCCGCCTTTGAGGTGCTGGTGGGGGTTATCCTCTGTCACCTCTACAACGGCGGGGTGGAGATGGCGGTACAGACCGCCAAAATGGCGCAGTATGCCGAAAACGTCTATTTCGGCAAGCCATGCGGCCTGATGGATCAGATGGCCAGCAGTGTCGGTGGCTTTACGGCGATTGACTTTGCCGATCCGGAGAACCCGGTGATTGAAAAGATCGCCTTTGATCCGGCGGAGCGCGGACACCGCCTCTGCATCGTGAACACCGGCGGCAACCACGCCGACCTGACGCAGGATTACGCCGACATTACCGAGGAGATGCGGTCGGTTGCCGCCCTCTTTGGCAAGACGGTGCTGCGCGAGGTGGAGGAGGAGCAGTTCCTCCTCTCGATTGCGACCGTGCGGGAGCAGTGTGGCGACCGTGCGGTGCTGCGGGCTTTGCATTTCTTTGACGAAAACCGCCGCGCGATCGAGGAGAAGGAGGCTTTGAAGTCCGGCAATTTTGAGGCGTTTCTCTCCCTTGTCCGGGCGTCCGGCCGCTCCTCCTATATGTATTTGCAGAACGTCTACTCTCCCTCCGCGCCCAAGGAGCAGGGATTGTCGCTTGCACTGGCCTTGTGCGAGCGGATCCTGGGGGAGAAGGGGGCTTTCCGCGTTCATGGAGGCGGCTTCGCCGGGACGATTCAGGCCTTTGTTCCTGACGAGCTGCTGGAGCGCTTTATCAATGAGATGGAGGTTGTCTTCGGCGACGAGAGCTGCCATGTTCTGAATATTCGGCCGGCGGGCGGTTTTGCCCTGACGGCTACCGACGCCTGATAGGAAAATTGCTAAAAATCCCCCGCAGTTCCGGTGGGCATTTTTGTGAATCTGGATAAAATTTCATTATCTTTGCTTGAAAGGTTGATTGTTTTTCCGGTTTCCGTTATAATACTCGGTAAGTGTGTTAAATTTTCTACAATATCTTTCAGCGAAGGAGCGATTGTATGACGGAGAGTTTGATGGATGTCGCAATCAATGTAACGATCTGCGGTCTGGCCATTGTTTTCGGTACGCTGATCCTGCTGGTTGTCGTCATTTCCATATTTGGCGCAATCATGAAGCAGGTGAACGGTGCCAGCGCGAAAAAAAAGGCTGCAAAGGCGGGGAGTGCAACCCCTCCGGCGGCCGCAGCAGCTAAAGCGCCGGCAGCGGCGCCGCAGGCTGTGCAGAGTGCGGCCGTTTCCAATGAAGATGAGCTGATCGCAGTGATTTCGGCAGCGGTTGCAGCAACCTATGCGGGAAGCGGCAAGACCTTTGCCGTGCGGAATGTCCGGCCGGCGGCCGGTGCGCGCAGCGTGTGGGCTGCGGCGGGCGTTGCGCGCAACACCCGCGCGTTTTAGAAAGGCGGCGAGGTTTAAGAAATGGAAATTTTTCAGAAATTTGTGGATACGATTGCTTCGATCCTTTCCAATTCCGGTTTCGCCGGCTTTTTCCAGGGGGACGGCTACAAAAGCCTGATCATGATCGGCGTGGCCTGTGTCCTCTTTGTGCTGGCGATCAAATTCCAGTTTGAGCCGCTGCTGCTTTTGCCGATCGCTTTCGGTATGCTGCTCACCAACCTCCCCGGGGCGGGACTTTATCATCCCGAGCTTTGGCAAGGGGCAAGTGCAGATATCAGTTACAATACCATTTTACATGAAGGCGGCCTTCTTGACATCCTGTATATGGGGGTCAAGCTGGGTATATATCCGCCTCTGATTTTCCTCGGCATTGGCGCGATGACCGATTTCGGTCCCCTGATCGCCAATCCGAAGAGCTTTCTGCTCGGCGCGGCGGCGCAGTTTGGTATTTTCGTCGCTTTCGTCGGTGCGCTGGCACTTGGCTTCAACGTGAATGAGGCCGGCTCGATCGGCATCATCGGCGGTGCGGACGGCCCGACCGCGATTTTCGTTACCTCCAAACTGGCGCCGAATCTGCTCGGTTCTATCGCCGTGGCGGCCTACTCCTACATGGCGCTTGTGCCGGTTATTCAGCCGCCGATTATGAAGTTGCTGACGACCAAGAAAGAGCGGATGATCCGCATGGATTCTCTCCGTCCGGTCTCCCGGATTGAGAAGATCATTTTCCCGGTTTTGGTTACCATCGTTGTCGCTCTGCTTCTTCCTGATGCAGCACCGCTTGTCGGAATGCTGATGCTCGGCAATCTGATGAAGGAAAGCGGCGTGGTGGATCGAATCAGCAAGACGGCGCAGAATGAGTTGATGAATATCATCACCATCTTCCTCGGTATCAGTGTTGGTGCAACGACCAACGGCCCCTCTTTTCTGAATGCCAAAACGCTCGGTATTATCGCAATGGGTCTGGCCGCTTTCGCCTTCGGTACGGTCGGCGGCGTCCTGCTCGGCAAACTGATGTGCCTCATCACCAAGGGGAAGGTCAATCCTCTGATCGGTTCGGCCGGTGTTTCGGCGGTTCCGATGGCGGCACGTGTTTCGCAGAAGGTCGGTCAGGAGTATGATCCCGGCAACTTCCTGCTGATGCATGCCATGGGACCGAATGTGGCCGGCGTTATCGGTTCGGCTGTTGCCGCAGGCGTCCTGCTCAACATGTGTGCTTAAGGATTTTACAGACTTTCGGTGCGCCGCATCGGATTTTGCTAAAATGAAAGACTTTGCATGCGGCGCTCCTTTGGTGGAACGCCGCATTTTTCTTTGCTTTTACTTAATTTCGTTGTGTGGAGGGAGCGCGGCGCTTGATACCCGTCAGCTTAAAGCATAAAGATTCTGCAAAGCGGCACATATATGCCACCGGAGAGGCCTATACTTTTATTAAGGGTCAGGCCGGGCAGAGCTTTAAAAGCACAACATTATTCATCAATCAGGTGGGGGATAATCAATGACGCAAATACTGAATTGTATCGGAAAACTGGTAGATTACGGCGTGCAGACCGGCCTCGTTGCCGAGGAAGATCGCTTTTATATAACCAATCGTCTGCTGGAGCTGTTCCGGCTGGACGGCATGGATGATCTGCCGCACGTCTGGACGGCGGACGACAGCCTTCCAGCGACATTGGGGGAGATGTGCGATTACGCCCTCGCCCACGGTCTGATGGAGGAGGACAGCGTGACCTGGCGCGACCTGTTTGATACCCGGATTATGGGAATCCTCACTCCGCCGCCCTCTCAGGTGATCGGGCGGTTCTGGGCGCAGTACGCCCATTCTCCGGAAGAGGCGACGGACGACTATTACCAAATGAATCTGAACAGCAACTACATCCGGCGCGACCGCATATCCCGGGACCGCAAGTGGAAGGCGGAGACCGATTACGGCGAGCTGGATATTACCATCAACCTCTCCAAGCCGGAGAAAGATCCCAAGGCCATCGCGGCCGCAAAGAACGCCCGCCAGAGCGGATACCCCAAGTGCCAGCTCTGCCGGGAGAACGAGGGGTACGCCGGCCGCCTCGACCATCCGGCGCGGCAGAATCTGCGGGTAATCCCGGTGGAGATTCAGAAAAGCACGTGGGGATTTCAGTACTCGCCCTATGTTTATTATAACGAGCACTGCATCGTGTTTAACGGACAGCATGTGCCGATGAAGATTGAGCGGAACACCTTCTGCAAGCTGTTCGATTTTGTCCGGCAGTTCCCGCATTACTTTGTCGGTTCCAACGCCGATCTGCCGATTGTCGGCGGCTCAATCCTCAGCCACGATCATTTTCAGGGGGGCAACTACACCTTCGCCATGGCCAAAGCGAAGATCGAGCGGAGGTTTTCTCTGCCCGGGTTCGAGGATGTAGAGGCGGGCGTAGTCGCCTGGCCGATGTCGGTTCTCCGCCTGCGCGGGGAGGCGCCTGATCGCCTGATTGAGCTTGGCGACCACATTTTGCAAAAATGGCGGAGCTACAGCGACCCGGCCGCCTTTATCTATGCGGAGACGGACGGCCAGCCGCACAACACCATCACGCCGATCGCCCGCAAAAATGGGGAGAAGTACGAGCTGGACCTTGTGCTGCGCAACAACATCACAACGGATGAGCATCCGCTCGGCGTTTTTCATCCTCATGCCGACCTTCATCATATTAAGAAGGAGAACATCGGCCTGATCGAGGTTATGGGTCTGGCGGTTCTTCCGGCCCGGCTGAAGGGGGAGTTTGCCCGTCTGGCCGAGGCGCTGGTGCAAGGGGAGGATATTCGCGCCATCCCCGAGATTGAGAAGCACGCCGACTGGGCGGAGATGCTCCGCCAAAAATACGGCCGTTTCGACGCGGAAAATGTGATGCCGATCCTGGAGCAGGAGACCGGGCGGGTATTCCTCCGAGTGTTGGAGGACGCCGGGGTCTTTAAACGCACTGCCGAGGGGCAGGCGGCCTTCGACCTGTTTCTGGCTGCGCTGTAGGGAAAAGCCTCTGCGGTAAGCGCCGTTTAAATTTAAAAAAAGGCCAGCCGCCGGTTTTGCGGATAACCGGCGGCCGGCCTTTTTTGCGTTTGTCGCCGTATTACCATCGGTTGACGGGAGCAAACACGCCTGTCAGCGCATCTTTCCGGCGATTTTTGACTTTTGAGCCGCAGGCGGGCTGCCGCCCGCCAAGGTGAAAAGGACAAAAATCACTCGAAAATCCATCGCTGGCAGGTGCTTTGCAGTTTTGCCGGAGTAAAAATGTGTCTGGACAAGG
>UQRS01000075.1 GCA_900543525.1 uncultured Oscillospiraceae bacterium | reverse complement strand
TGCTGCATATAATTTTAACATGTGCCAAAACGACATGTGTCAAAACGCATATTCGGTCTGCGGCAGACGGACGGATCCCGGAGTAAAGCCCCGGGTAAACGTATTTTGTGGGCGGAGCGTGTTTTTCCGTATGCTCAATACTGCCCTATATTCACGGAAAAGGAGTTTTTGGATGATTCAGTTTATGAAAAAGGTTGGCGTCTATGCCCGGTGCAGAGGTTTTGTGGCCACTGCGCTGGCGCTTGCGACCACCGTCGCAATTCTGACCTCGGCCGCACAGGTCCGCACGGTCACAGTTGTCGACGGCGGCCAATCCTATACCGTACGCACCGGCAGTACCGACGCGGGGGAGATTCTCGCGCTGGCCGGTGTGGATTACACGCCGGAGGATACGGCCGATTTTGAACTGCTGGACAGCCGCTGCGCGCAGCTGACCCTCAGCCGTGCCTTTGACGTGCACATCGTTTGCGGAGATGTGCAGACGACCGTTCGGGTTTCGGGCGGAACCGTAGCGCAGGCACTGGAAAAGGCCGGAGTCGTCACCGACGAGCACGACCTGATCAGCGCCGAACTGGAGGATGCGGTGTACGCCGGCATGTTTGTGGATGTAATCTCGATTGATTACGAAACCGCCCTGGCGGAGGAGGCAATTTCTCCGGAGACCGACACGGTCTATTCCGACGATTTGTATGTTGGAGAAACCAGCTTTACCGAGGGGCAGCCCGGCCTCAAGCGGGTGACTTATCAGACCCGGCTGGTCAACGGCGCTCCGGCGGAAACAGCCGCCTTGTCGGAGGAGATTCTGGTTGAGCCGGTCAACGCCGTCAATGTGGTGGGAACCCGTCAGAGGGTGGTGTCTACCGCCTATGCCGGGACGGAGTACAGCGGCTCGACCGGGCTGGGAAACGCTTCGGGCGCCAAGATGTACTCCAGCCTGAATACCGTCTCCGACCTTACACCGGGCAGCGACTTCGAGCTGGATGAGAATAACCGACCCCTGCGTTATTCCCGGATGATTACCGGGCGCGCGACCGCCTACTACGGCGGGGGGATCACTGCGACCGGCGCGCCGGCCCGTACCGGACACGTTGCGGTCAACCCGAAGCAGATTCCTTATGGTACCAAGCTGTACATCGTCACCTCGGACGGCAGCATGGTGTACGGATACGCCTCGGCGGAGGATACCGGCGGCTTTGTCAATCACGGCCGGACGGTAATCGACCTGTATTTTAACACCTACGGCGCCTGCGTCAACTTCGGCGTCCGGCAGGTGGATATCTATGTGCTGGATTGACCTTCTGTAAAGAGGGAGGCCTCTCCCGCGCTATATGAAAAAGCACAAAAAGCTTTCCGAAAACGGCATGGTCCTTTTTCGGGAAGCTTTTTGTGCTGAGTCATGGGGACGCCCTATGGCCTTATGCAAAAAGGAACAAAGTCGTGGCGTCCCCCTGAAAATGGGCTTTCCCGACCCGGATGTAGCCGGGGCTTTTTTATAAAGGCCCATTTTCTCGCACTTTCCCGCATTTTGTGGTACAATGGGAGAATCACATCGTTGACCGACGTTTTTTGGAGGAATCAAAATGGATGAAAGACTGAAGCAGCAGCTGGATTTTATACTCGAGCTTGATAAGGAGAAAAACGTCCTCCGCCAGACGCATCTTTCCGGGCACGGCCGCCGCGAAAATGACGCCGAGCACGCCTGGCACATGGCCATCATGGCCTACCTGCTGCGGGAGTATTCCAACGAACCCATCGACATTGCGCGGGTCATGCTGATGTGCCTGATCCATGACGTTGTGGAGATCGACGCCGGAGACACCTACGCCTACGACCCGGAGGGGCTGAAAACGCAGCAGGCCAGAGAAGCGGCCGCCAAGGAGCGGATTTTCTCCCTGCTGCCGGAGGAGCAAAAGGATGAACTCAGCCTGCTGTTCGACGAGTTTGAGGCGGGGCAGACGGCCGAGTCCCGGTTTGCCCATGCGATGGACAACCTCCAGCCGCTGCTTTTGAACAACAGCAACAACGGCAAAGACTGGCGGGAGCATCATATAACGGCGGCGCAGGTTTACGGCCGGCAGAGCAGAACCCGTCTTGGGTCGGAGCGTTTGTACGCCGTGACCGAGCGGCTGATTCTGGAAAATATAGCAAAGGGAAATATCATAGAATAGCTTTTCGAATCGCTTTTTCGCACCGTACGGGCTGCGCGGAATATAAAACCTTCCTCGTGGCGCCGACTGCCTCCCCCGATTTTCAGATGGAGGCTGTCCGGCCTCACGGCTTTAAACGGCTTTGTGAAGGGAGTCGTTCCTCTTTCTCTTTTTAGCAAAGAGGCGTATATATAGAGAAAACCCCCGGGAAAACCGGGGGTTATTTATTTTGCCTGTCTCTGAATTTTTGCAGGAGTCAGTTATGCACTGCATCTTCCAACCCTGTGATAAAGTCCCGCATCCCTGCAAAATCCACCTGCCGGAAGGGGGAGAGGTCGCACCCCTTCCGGTTGATCAGGCAGTCGGTCAGCAGCAGAAGCTCCATCCCGAGGGCGGCGGCGCACATATCCTCCTCCGCGTCGTTGCCCGCCATCAGGCAATCCTCGGCTTTTGCGCCGATGTTTTCCAGAATCTCTGCATAATACTTCGGATTCGGTTTGCAGTAGCTGGCGTTCTCATAGGTTGTGATCCACTCGAAATCGGCCGGATCCAGCCCGGCCCAGCGGATGCGGGCGCAGGTTGCCGCCCGTGGGAAAATGGGGTTGGTCGCCAGCACAAGGCGGTAGCCCTTCTCCTTCAAAAGGCGGATACATTCGGCCGCAAGAGGCTGCACCCATGTGGCCGTTCTGGCCTTCTCAAAATCGGTGGCGTAGAAGCGGTCGAAATCGGGTCGGTGGGAGACGGCCGCCTCCCCGCAGTGATCGGCAAAGCTGCTCCAGAACCGGTCGTAGTTGGAGCAGCTCCCGTCGTTTTGCAGCACCTTCCGGGTCGCGTCCCAGACCGACTGAACCAATGCCTCCGGCGCGAAGCCGTAAGGCGCCATATACGCCGCCAGCGCGCCGAAATATTGCTTTACAAACGCCTCCTGATCCATGGGGAGAAGCGTGCCGTCAAGGTCAAAAAGTACAGTGTTCATGGTATGCCTTTCTTTTTTTGCAGCGCCGCAAAGAGCGCCTTTTTTGGGGGCGCTTTTCGCAGCGGCCGGATAAGACCGGATGAAAAATTTTCGTTCCCTTTCGAAAAAATGGGAGGGCCTATCCCCGGATCAGCCGGGACATGATGTCCGGCCCGTGCGGGATGAAGAGGCCGCTCTCCTTCGCTGTGCGTTCGCAGAAAACCTCTGCCCCCGCGCCCGCCTTCCGGCTGTCAAAAAGCAGGAAGGGAACCGGGTCGCCGGCGTGCGTCCGGGTGGAGAGGGGGGTCGGATGATCCGGCAGGATCAGAATGCGGAAATCGCCGTCGGCGCGCAGCTCCTCCAGCAATACGGGCAGAATTTTTTCATCAATCAGCTCGATGGCCCGTACCTTGTTCGCACACTCGCCCCGGTGGCCGCACTCGTCCGGCGCCTCCACATGGACGTAGACGAGGTCGCACCCCGACCGCAGCAGAGAGGCGGCCGCCGCGGCCTTCCCCTCAAAGTTTGTGTCGATGTAGCCGGTTGCGCCCGGCACCTCCGCCACCTGCATCCCGGCGAGGAGGCCGATCCCCTTAATCAGATCGACGGCCGAGACTACGCCGGCCTTGACGCCGTTTTTGGCCTCAAAATTCTCCAGCGCGGGGCGCTTGCCTTCTCCCCAGAGCCAGATGGAGTTGGCCGGCCGTTTGCCGGCGGCGACGCGCGCCTTGTTGACCGGATGCTCTTTTAAAAAGGCGTAGCTGCGCCGCATCATGTCGATCAGATCGGCCGCGTTCTCCGACCGGCTGAGGTATTCCCCGATCACCCGGCCGCTGATGTCGTGCGGCGGAGTCATGCTGCCGAGGTCGGTCGTCCCGTTCTTTACAACCAGGCAGTGCCGGTAGGACACGCCGCTGTAGAAGTGATACAGCTCACTTCCAAAGGCCTCCTGCACCGAGCGGATAATCTCGTTCGCCTCTTCGGTCGAGATGTCTCCGGCGCAGTAGTCGACCATGGTTTTGTCGGCGTAGTTTTCCTCATCCGACAGGGTGACGAGGTTGCAGCGCAGCGCGACGTCGGTGTCGGAAAGCTCCACCCCGATCGAGGCTGCCTCCAGCGGGGAGCGGCCGGTGTAGCAGACGGTCGGGTCATATCCCATGACCGAGAGGTTGGCGACGTCGCTGCCGGGCTTCAGCCCCTCTGCCACCGTCTGGCAGAGGCCGATCTCGGCCTCTTTGGCCAGCGCGTCCATGTTGGGTTTGTTTGCCGCCTCCATCGGCGTTCTGCCGCCCAGTGCCTCCACCGGGTAGTCGGCCATGCCGTCGCAGAGCAATACTGCATATTTCATATGTATCGCATCCCTTTATGAAAAGATTTGCCGGCCGTCCTCTATCGGGGGCGGCCGACGCTTTTTATTTAAAATACCGCACGCCCGCGGCAAAGAGCTTCTGATCCTTTTCTCCCGGTACGTTGCCGTAGCAGTCGGCGCAGCAGCGCTCGCTGTGCCCCATCTTGCCGAGCACGCGCCCGTCGGGGGAGGTGATTCCCTCGATCGCGCAGACCGAGCCGTTGGGATTGAACTCGATATCGGCCGTCGGATTGCCCGAGAGGTCGACATACTGGGTCGCGATCTGCCCGTTTGCGGCCAGCCGCTCGACCGTCGCCCGATCGGCGACAAACCGCCCCTCCCCGTGAGAGACCGGAACAGCATGCACCTCTCCCGCCTCGCAGAGGGAGAGCCAGGGCGACTTGACCGAGGTGACCCGCGTGTACACCATGCGGGAGATATGCCGGCCCAGCGTGTTGAAGGTCAGGGTCGGGTCCTCCGGCTTCTGGGCGCGGATCTCCCCGTACGGGACGAGGCCGAGCTTGATAAGCGCCTGGAACCCGTTGCAGATGCCAAGCATCAGGCCGTCCCGCTGGGAGAGCAGGCGGTCGACCGCCTCCCGCACTCGGGCGCCGCGGAAGGTGGTGGCGATAAATTTACCCGAGCCGTCCGGCTCGTCGCCGCCCGAAAATCCACCCGGCAGCATGACGATCTGCGCCCGGTCGATCGCCGCCGCGATGTAGGCGGCCGACTCCTCAATCTCGCGGGAGGAGAGGTTCTTGACCACGAAAATTTCCGGCTCGGCGCCGGCGCGGGCAAAGGCACGGGCGGTGTCCACCTCGCAGTTGGTGCCGGGGAATACCGGGATAAAGACGCGGGGTTTCGCCGCCTTGATGGCGGGCGCGCGCCCGGATTTTTCGGAGTAAAGCGGCACAGTCGGCGTCATCTCGACCGCCGCGTCGGAATAGAGAGGAAATACTCCTTCCAATTTTTCCAGCCAGCGCTTTTTGGCCGCCTCTACCGAAATCTCCCCCGACGGGAAACGGAAGAGGCCGTCGCCGTTGGTTTTTCCAAGCAGGGTGTATGCAAAGTCGTCCAGCGCGGCTTCATCGGCTGCTTCCACAACAAAGGAGGCGACGGCAGGCGCAAAGAGCAGCGCGGCGTCCTCGGATGCGAAATCCGCGCCGAGGCCGTTTCCAAAGCCCATTTTGGCCACGCAGGCGGCGGCGCCCCCCTCCTTCACCACGCTGGCCGAGAGGAATTTCCCCTCCCGCAGGGCGGCGGCGACGGCGGAGTTGAGCCGCTTTGCCGCGGCAAAGTCGGGCATGTCGGGCTGATCGTCCGCCATCGGCAGGGACAGCAGCGCGATTGGCGAGCCGGCCTTCTTAAACGCGGCCGAGGCGGTGGCCGAAGCCTTGGTCATGGCCAGCGCAAAGCTGACAAGGGTGGGGGGCACGTCCAGCTCGTTGAAGGAGCCGGACATCGAGTCCTTGCCCCCGATCGAGGGAACCCCCATCCCGAGCTGGGCTGCGAAGGCGCCGAGCAGGGCGGCCGCCGGCTTGCCCCAGCGCTCCGGCTTGTCGCCCAGCCGCTCAAAATATTCCTGGAAGGTCAGGCGGGCGGCAGCCGGATCGGCGCCGACCGCTGCCAGCTTGGCCAGCGACTCCATCACCGCCATGACCGCGCCGTGGAACGGACTGCCGCAGAGGAGGCCGGGCATCGCGCCGAAGCTCATGGCCGTGGCGTCGTCGGTCTCCCCCTGTTCGAGCGGGATTTTGGCGACCATTGCCTCCTCCGGCGTGAGCTGATGCTTGCCGCCGAAGGGCATCAGGACGCTGGACGCCCCGATCGAGGCGTCAAACCGCTCGGCCAGTCCCTTCTGGGCACAGACCTCCAGCCGGGAGAGGTTGTCGGCAAAGGCGTCGACAACACTTTTGTTCTGCAGCACGGCCGGCACCGCCTCCCGATAAGAAGGGTCGGGCGGGGTGATTTTCGCCGCCGCCTTGCCGGTCACGCCGTTGGTGTTCAAAAACGCGCGGGAGAGGTCGACCACCGTCTCCCCCCGCCACTGCATGTGCAGGCGGCCCTTGTCGGTCACAACGGCGACCGGCGTGGCCTCCAGATTCTCGCTTCCGGCGAGGGAGATGAACCGCTCGACATCGGCCTTTTCCAGCACGACGGCCATACGCTCCTGCGATTCGGAGATGGCAAGCTCGGTCCCGTCGAGTCCCTCATATTTTTTCGGCACGGCGTCGAGGTCGATGTCCAGCCCGTCGGCCAGCTCGCCGATGGCAACGCAGACGCCGCCCGCACCGAAGTCGTTGCAGCGCTTGATCATCTTTGCGGCCTCGCCATTACGGAAGAGGCGCTGCAGCTTGCGCTCGGTCGGCGGGTTGCCCTTCTGCACCTCGGCGCCGCAGGTCTCAATCGAAGCCGAGTCGTGCGCCTTGGAGGAGCCGGTCGCGCCGCCGCAGCCGTCGCGGCCGGTGCGGCCGCCCAGCAGGACGATGATGTCGCCGGGCGCGGGAGTACCGCGGAAAACATTCTCCTTCGGGCCGGCGCCGACGACCGCGCCGATCTCCATCCTTTTGGCGACATAGCCGGGATGATACAGCTCAACCACCTGCCCGGTGGCCAGCCCGATCTGGTTGCCGTAGGAGGAGTAGCCGTGCGCCGCGCCGGTGGTGATCTTCTTCTGCGGAAGCTTGCCGGGCAGGGTGTCGGCAAAGGGGACGGTCGGATCGCCGCTGCCGGTGACCCGCATGGCCTGATAAACATAGGCGCGCCCCGACAGCGGGTCGCGGATCGCCCCGCCGAGGCAGGTGGCCGCGCCGCCGAAAGGCTCGATTTCGGTTGGATGGTTATGGGTCTCGTTCTTAAACTGGATCAGCCAGTCCTGCTTTTCGCCGTCAATCTCCACCACGGCGTTGATGGAACAGGCGTTGATCTCCTCCGACTCGTCAAGGTCGGGAATCTTCCCCTGCTTTTTGAGGTATTTGGCCCCCATGGTCGCCATGTCCATCAGGGTAATATCCTTCTCCCGGTCGCCATAGACAGCCTTGCGCGCGGCGAGGTATTGTTTGAATGCCTCCCGGATCGCGGCGGAGAGAGGAGCGTTTTCAATCTCCAGCTCCTCGATGGTGGTGAGGAAGGTGGTGTGGCGGCAGTGGTCGGACCAGTAGGTGTCGATGACCTTCAACTCGGTGATGAAGGGGTCTCTCCCCTCCGACTTGAAATAGTCGCGGCAAAAACAGAGGTCGGCCACCGTCATGGCAAAGCCGGTCGCCTTGTGATAGGCGGCGATTTCCGCGTCGGTTTTCTTTGTAAAGCCGGTCAGCAGCTCGACTTTTTCGGGCGCCTTGAACGGCATGTCGAGGCTCTCCGGCTTGGCGTCGGAGGCAATCCGCGACTCGACCGGGTTGACAAGGTAATGCCGGATTTTCTCGAACATCTCGTCCGAAAGATTCCCCCGCAAAGCGTAGGTCTTGGCAGAGGCGACCCGCGGCCGCTCCCCCTGGGTCAGGAGCTGAATGCACTGCGCGGCCGAGTCGGCTCGCTGATCGTACTGACCGGGCAGATACTCGGTCGTAAAGTGCCGCCAGCCCGAGAGGTCGACTGCTTCGTCAAAGACGTTGTCGACGTTCGGCTCGGAAAAGATCGAATCTCTGGCGAGGGTATACTCCTCCTCCGACACGCCCTCGACGTCGTAGCGACAGAGCAGGCGGAGAGATACCTCCGCATCCAGCCCCAGGCTGTCGCAGAGGTCAGCCTTGACATGCCCCGCCTCCACATCAAAGCCGGGCTTTTTTTCCACAAACAATCGTTTTACCATTGTCGCAACATCCTTTCCGTTTTGCATAAAGGAGAGAAAAACGGCGCAAATCCGTGTCAATCCGCATGCTTGGCCTCCCGCCGCTGATGGTAAAATTGTACCATTTTGTCGGGTTTTCCGCAAGGCATGAAAATGTAAAAAATGAAACAGGTGGACATTTTAAATTTGTGCTGTATAATAAGAATATGTATATGCGGGAATCAGGTGGCTGGGCAGCCGTCCACCGCTTTGAAAAAGAGAAAGGGAAGGATCAGAATTGGATAAAAAGGCGTTCGCTTTGCAAAAGCATAAGGAGTGGGCCGGCAAGATTGAGATTACCAGCCGTGCCGAGCTGAGAGACATGGCCGACCTCGCGGTCGCTTACACCCCCGGTGTGGCCGAGCCCTGCCTCGCCATCAAGGAGGATGTCAACCTCTCCTACACCTACACCCGGCGGCACAACCTGGTCGCCGTCGTGACCGACGGCACGGCAGTACTCGGCCTCGGCGACATCGGGCCGGAGGCCGGCATGCCGGTGATGGAGGGCAAGTGCGTCCTCTTCAAGGAATTTGCGGGGGTCGACGCCTTTCCGCTCTGCGTCCGGTCAAAGGATGTGGAGGAGATTGTCCGCACGGTAAGCCTCCTTGCCGGGTCGTTCGGCGGCATCAATCTGGAGGATATTGCAGCCCCCCGCTGCTTTGAGATTGAGCGACGGCTGAAGGAGTGCTGCGACATCCCGGTTTTCCACGACGACCAGCACGGTACGGCGGTCGTCTGCCTCGCCGCGGTGCTGAACGCTTTGCGGGTGGTCGGCAAGCCTTTGGAGGAGGCGCGGCTGGTCATCAACGGCGCCGGCTCGGCCGGAATTGCGATCGGAAAGATGTTCCTCTCGGCCGGGGTTGGGGAGCTGATTATGGTGGACAAGGCCGGCGCTTTGTACGACGGGATGGAGAGCGACAACCCCGCCCATCTGGAGATGGCGGCCCGTACCAATCCGGCGCGGCGCACCGGCTCTCTTTCTCAGGTGATTGAGGGGGCGGATATCTTTATCGGGGTGTCGGCGCCCGGCGTCTTGACCGGAGAGATGGTCGAGCGCATGGCTGAGCGGCCGATTGTCCTCGCCATGGCCAACCCGGCGCCTGAAATCCTCCCGGATGAGGCGAAGGCGCACGGCGCGGCGGTGGTCGGCACGGGACGGAGCGACTATCCCAATCAGATCAACAATGTGCTGGCCTTCCCCGGCATTTTCCGCGGAGCGCTCGACGTGCGCGCGTCGGATATTACCGAGGAGATGAAGTTGGCCGCCGCCTATGCCATTGCGTCGGTCATCCCGGAGGAGGAGCTGTCGCCCGAGCGGATTATTCCCGACGCCTTTGACCGGCGGGTGGCCGAGCGGGTTGCGGCCGCTGTCGCCGAGGCCGCGCGGCAGTGCGGCGTCGCCCGGATCTGACGGCTTTTCGGACAGCTTCTGCTATATTTGGATAAGAGAACCCCCACCTTCTCCGCGTTGTTGGAGAGGGTGGGGGCTTACTATATTTATAGTAACTATGTGAACAGTTGCGGTTATAAAGTGGATTGTACAAACAAATGATTTGAGTTATGATAGCTATGACAGCTGTTGAGAATACAAGTGATCGCGAGAAAATTTGCAAGATGTAACCTGGGTAGGGGGAATCCAAAGGGGGATGGCCCCCTTTGGTCGTGTGTGGATGAGGGGTTCTAAGGGGAGAAACCCATCGAAAGGGGTTCTCCCCTTAGCGGCTCTTTTCCCCTTTTCTGTCCGTACAGAAAAGGGGTGCCCCGCGGCATGATCGGAAAGGGTAAGACATTACAGTAAGTTGGATAGAGAGACTGCCTGCGCGGCCTGAGCGCAAAAGTTAGGCAATATCTTCATTTGCTTTTCGATATAACTTAAATGCCCTGAACAAAAACAAACCTCCTACAAAAAAAGAACCCCTCCGCTTACAACACAGAAAGGTT
>UQRS01000074.1 GCA_900543525.1 uncultured Oscillospiraceae bacterium | reverse complement strand
AGGGTGTTTTTTTTTGCGCGCATTTTTCGTACAGAAAAAACACACCCCTATTCTCCGCAGGGCGCTTTGCAGCTGCTTTGGGTGTCGGGTCATAATGACTCTGGCGGTCTGCCGGCGCAAAAGGATCGCGGCGGATGGAGGGAGGCTAAAAAATTCCGTAAAACGGGAGGTGCCGTCATGCGAGTGAAAATCACTTTGGCTTGCACGGAGTGCAAGCAGCGTAACTACAACACGATGAAAAACAAGAAAAACGATCCCGACAGGCTTGAAATGAATAAGTACTGCAGGTTCTGTAAGAAGCACACGCTTCACAGGGAAACCAAGTAGGGAGGCAGAAAAGCGTATGAAAGCGATCAAAAATCTCTGTCAGATCCTGATGCTGGTTTGCGGTGTGGGCGCGCTTGTTTTGTTCTTTATGAACTTTGCCACCATCACAGGCGTCGAAGGTGTGGCTACCGCCACCGGCGCACAGCTTGGATTTGGCTCAAATGTTGCGATCGGCGACGTTACCTATGATATGGCGAAGTCGGCTGATCTCTGGTTCTGCTTTTTCTTAACTGCAATTGCCGCTGTGCTGGCGGCGCTGTCCTTCAAGTTCAGGGGCGCGTCCATCGCGTCTCCGGTTTTTGCCCTGGCCGGCGGGATTTACATGCTGGTGGTTGCACTCAGCGCCCCGGCAAAGTTTATTGACACCCGTCCGCTGACCGGGATCACAGCGATTGAGTATTCTCCTTTTGTGCTGCTGTGCGCCATTGCACTGCTGGCCGCCGCTGTGACCGGGTTCCTCTTTATCCTCGTCCGCAATTATATCGAAGTGAAGGAGTCGAACGGCAAAAAGAAGACCATTTTCCAGAGGATCATTCAGTTCTTCCGCGATTATAAGGGAGAGATCAAGAAGATCGTATGGCCCGACCTGAAGTCGGTCGTGAAAAACACCGGCATTGTGCTGGCTGTCTGTGCGATTATTGGCGTTTTCATCTGGCTTCTTGATTTCGGCCTTGCCAAGCTGCTCAACCTTGTGCTGGGTATCTGACGTCGGCGGGAGGTTATAACATGAGCGAATCAGACGCGAAGTGGTATGTTGTGCATACCTATTCCGGGTATGAGAACAAGGTGGCCACCGACCTTTCCAAAATGGTGGAGAATCGCCAGCTCGGCGAACTGATTTACGATATCCAGGTGCCGACCGAAACGGTTGTGGAAATCGGCAAGGATAATCAGAAAAAGGAAGTCGAGCGCAAAATTTTCCCGGGTTACGTCCTCATTAAAATGATCGTGACCGATGACTCCTGGTATGTGGTCCGCAACACCCGCGGCGTTACCGGATTTGTCGGCCCGGCATCCAAGCCGGTTCCGCTGACTGAGGAGGAGGTTGCTTCTCTGGGCGTGGAGAAACGCACGGTGGAGATTCTCTATAAAGTCGGGGATAGCGTCAATATCGTGGACGGGCCGCTCGACGGCTTCAGCGGTATTGTGGACAAGATCAGCCCGGAGGAAAATCAGGTTACCGTTACCATCTCGATGTTCGGGCGGGAAACGCCGGTCGAGCTGGAGCTGGATCAGGTCGAGCTGATCGGCTGATCGGCTGGAGCAATTCAGCAGAATATGTCTTTTTCGGTAAAGGCATGAAGCCTTTGCCGTGATGAAAAGGGCGCACAGGGTGCGTCAATGGTGGGAGGAACGGAATCTGACCGTTCCGCCAGGAAGTAAAAGCTTCTAATACCACGAATTACGGAGGTGCAAAACATGGCTCAGAAAGTTACGGGCTATATCAAACTTCAGATTCCTGCGGGTAAGGCAACCCCTGCCCCGCCGGTAGGACCTGCGCTCGGTCAGCACGGCGTCAACATTATGGCGTTCACTAAGGAATTCAACGAGCGCACCAAAAACGACGCCGGATTGATCATCCCGGTGGTTATCACCGTCTATGCCGACCGTTCGTTCACGTTCGTTACCAAGACGCCGCCTGCCGCAGTACTGATTAAAAAGGCCTGCGGAATCGAGAGCGGTTCGGGCGAGCCGAACAAGACCAAGGTAGCAACGATAACCAGCGAGCAGGTCAGAAAGATCGCTGAGCAGAAGATGCCTGATCTGAACGCGGCTACGATTGAAACGGCGATGAGCATGGTCGCCGGTACCGCGCGCAGTATGGGCGTAACTGTCGTCGACTGACGCTCTCAGGTGGGAGGGAATTCTCCCGATTTCACCACTTTACAGGGAGGTAACAAATCAAATGAAACACGGTAAAAAATATACAGACAGCCGTAAGCTGGTTGATTCCAGCAAGCTGTATGATGTTGAAGAGGCTATGGATCTGGCTGTAAAGACCAAGATCGCCAAATTTGACGAGACGGTCGAGCTGCATGTTCGTCTGGGCGTCGACTCCCGCCACGCTGACCAGCAGGTTCGCGGCGCGGTCGTTCTGCCGAACGGCACCGGTAAGAAGGTGCGCACGCTGGTCATCGCCAAGGGCGACGCGGCCAAGGCGGCTGAAGAGGCCGGCTCCGACTATGTCGGCGCGGAGGAAATGGTCGCCAAGATCCAGAAGGAAAACTGGATGGATTTCGACGTGCTGATCGCCAGCCCGGATATGATGGGTCTGGTCGGCCGGCTGGGTAAAATCCTCGGCCCCCGCGGTCTTATGCCGAACCCGAAGGCCGGCACGGTCACACCCGATGTGGCTCGCGCCGTGACCGAGGCCAAGGCCGGTAAGATCGAGTATCGCCTTGACAAGACCAACATCATCCACTGCCCGATCGGCAAGGTTTCCTTTGGCGCAGATAAGCTGAAGGAGAATATGGATACCCTGATGGGTGCCATTGCCAAGGCTAAGCCGGCTTCTGCCAAGGGTCAGTATATCCGCTCCTGCGTCGTGGCTACGACCATGGGCCCCGGCATCAAGATCAATCCGTCCCGGTTCGGCGTTTGAACGCTTTTCCCGGCCTGATTTAAACTTGATGGAGGCGTTCATTTTCTTCCGCACCGGTTGGAAGGAATGGGCGCCTCCTTTTTTGCTTTGAAAGATTTTTAATGACTCTGTACTGCAAAGGGGCGATTTCATTGGAGAAAAAGAAACGACTTTGTTTGTTGGCAATCGGAAACAGCTTCAGCGAGGATGCGACTCGCTGGCTTTGCGAGCTGGCGCACGCCGCCGGTGTGGAGGAGGTCTGCCTCGGCAATTTGTATATCGGCGGCTGTACGCTGGAGCGCCATGCCGCAAATGCGAAAACGGGCGCGGCCGACTACCTCTATATGAAAAATACCGGCGCGGGTTGGACCTCCCGTCCGGCGTCGCTGCTTGACGGCCTGACGGAGGAGGCGTGGGACATCATCACCCTCCAGCAGGCGAGCGGCTACAGCGGCATCGCGGAAACGTATAATGCCGACCTGGACGCGCTGATTGCTTTTGTCAGCGCACATAAGAAAAATCCGGACGCCCGGCTTTACTGGCACATGACCTGGGCGTATGAGGGCGGCAGTGATCACCCCGACTTTGCAAAATACGGCCGGGATCAGCGGCAAATGTACGCCGCTATCCTTTCCGCTGTAGAGGAGAAAATCTGCCCCCGGCCGGAATTTTCGGGTGTGATTCCGGTCGGCACAACCATCCAGAACCTGCGGAATCTGGTCGGAGACCGGCTGACCCGCGACGGCTATCACCTGAGCCTGGGGCTGGGGCGGTATGCGGCCGCGATGACCTGGCTGCACACCCTGACTGGTGAAGAGGTTGAACCGATCCTCTGGACGCCGGAGGAGGAACCGATCTCCGCCGACGAGCTGGCCGCGGTAAAACGGGCGGTTTTGGCGGCCGCGCGCTCGCCGTTTGCGGACAATTTCTCTAAAAATGAGAAATAGGGGTTGACATTTCGAAGGGGTTGTGCTAATATACTTTTGTTCTGATCCGAAGACAGTTGGTGTCGAAAAACAAATTGTTTTTCGCCGAACGGGTTCTGCCCGCCAGCCGAGGGTAAGGAAATAGATGCTTTTACAGCCGTTTTTTCTGAAAAATGGTATAAAGTATATATTTGCCTGTCCTCTTTTCGGAGGACAGGCATTTTTTGTGTATCACGGGAGGTGAAACCTTTTGCCAAGCGAAAAGATTCTGGAACAAAAGAAGCAGCAGGTCGCTGCACTGGTTGAGAAGCTGAACGCTGCCGTATCGGGCGTTATTGTCGATTATAAGGGAATTAATGTGGCCGACGACACACAGCTCAGAAAGCAGTTGAGAGAGGCCGGCGTTGATTACTTTGTTGTCAAGAACACCCTGCTTTCTCTCGCCGCCGATCAGGCCGGGCTGGAGGGGATCAAGGATGTGCTTGAGGGCACCACGGCTATCGCCGTCAGCGATACCGAGTACGCCGCTGCTGCGAAGATCCTCTGCGACTATGCCGAGAAGAACGAGAACTTCAAGATCAAGAAGGGATTCGTTGACGGCGCCATCCTCGACGTCGACGGCGTCAAGGAACTGTCCAAGCTTCCCTCTCGGGAGGAGCTGGTTGCGAAGGCCCTGGGCGGCCTCAACGCGCCGATTACCGGATTTGTTCATGTGCTCAACGCCAACCTGCGCGGTCTGGTCTGCGCACTGAACGCCATCGCCCAAAAACAAGGAGAATAATCGTTCATCCTTCTTTAAAAAAACACATTATTTTGGAGGTAAATTATCATGGCATCTGAGAAAGTTGTTAAGCTGATTGAGGACGTAAAAGCCCTGACTGTTATGGAGCTGTCTGAGCTTGTTAAGGAGCTCGAGGAAGAGTTTGGCGTTTCCGCCGCTGCTCCGGTTGCTGTTGCTGCTGCCGCTCCGGCTGCTGGCGCTGCTGCCGCTGCTGAAGAGAAGACCGAGTTCGACGTTGTCCTGGCTGAGGCCGGCGCGGAGAAGATCAAGGTCATCAAGGCTGTTCGCGAGATCACCGGTCTGGGCCTGGCTGAGGCCAAGGCTCTGGTCGACGGCGCTCCCAAGACCGTGAAGGAAGCCGCTTCCAAGGACGAGGCTGAGGAGCTGAAGAAGAAGCTGGAAGAAGTCGGCGCGAAGGTCGAGCTGAAGTAATTTCCGCTTTATGCAGAAAACGCCGGGAAATTTCCCGGCGTTTTTTCATATCCTATATTCTTTGTGATCTGAGCGGTTTTGCTCTCCCCGGCGGGGGCGTGTTTTTATAGATAGAAAGGTCTACAGCTTTTCCTCCATCTCCAGCAGCAGGCTGCAAAAATCCCCGTACAGCTCGGGATATTCGGCGGACAGCTGCTCGGGAGAAACCAGCGGAAAAGAGAGGCTGTCGCCCTTCTCCTTCACCAGTCCCAGCTTCGCAAAGCAGCGGACAATCTCCCCCTCTGCGGCCGGCTTGGTGTATCGGCTGGGCTTGGCGAAGGGCTTGTCCCCGTGGCAAAGGCCGAGCAGATAGAGCGCCGTCTGATAGGTTTGCAGCCGAAGAAGATGCAGGCCGGTTTCCTGTACGCCGTCCTTTTCGCAGCCGCGAAGCAGTTCAAAAAGCAGCGCCTGCGCATTGGTGATCTGCCGTTTTGCGGCGTCAAAGGGCGTTGCCGCCTCCTGCTGTCCCGCTTTGGAAGGAGCGGCGGTGCGCCCCAGCAGATAGTCGGTGGTTACCCCGAAATACTGCGCCGCCCGAACCAGAAAATCCAGCCCGCATTCCCGGATCCCTTTCTCATAATGAGAGAGGAGCGCTTGCGAAATGCCGAGGTCGGCGGCCGTCTGCTTTTGTGAAATTCCGCGATCCCGACGCAGCTGGGACAGAATATTTGAAAAATCGTTTTGCACGGAATTTCACCTCGTTTTTTTAAAAATTGCACGCCCGTTTGGAAAGATCGCTCCGTCGGGGTCGACGCTTTGTATAAAGCTTATTATATTCGATTTTGGCGAAAATGTAAAGCAAAAAACTATACAAAATGTATACTTTTTCTTTGGAGGAAGTCATGAAAACCTATAAAATACATCTCATTCGCCACGGACTGACCGAGGCAAATGAAAAAGGACAATATATAGGGGCGTCTGACATTGATATTACTACAGATGGTATAATCGAGCTGGAGACCTTGCGGACGACCTATGCCTATCCCGATGTGCGGCTTTTTTATGTCAGTCCGCTTGCCCGCTGTGTGGAGACGCTGCGGGTTCTCTATCCCGAGGCACAGGCGATTGCGGTGTCCGAATTGCGGGAGATGAACTTCGGCGCCTTTGAGGGGAAAACGGCTTATGAATTGCAGGGGGACCCCGACTACACGGCCTGGACCTCCGGGAAGCTTGCCGCCCCGCCCGGGGGAGAATCTACGGCCGAGCTGACAGCCCGCGTGGCGGAAGGTTTCTCCGCCGTGGTGCGGCACCTGATGTCCTCCGGAGAGCGGGAGGCGGTGGTCATCACCCATGGCGGAATTATCATGAATCTGCTGGCCTCCTGCGCTTTGCCGCGGCAGCCGGCCGCCTTCTGGCGCTGCGACCCGGGCTGCGGGTACACCCTGCGGATTACCCCGTCGGTTTTTCTGCGCAGCGGCGTGGTGGAGGTTGCCGGCCCTGTGCCCGAAATTGAACGGGAAGGGTAAAAGCTTTAAAATTTTTTATAAAACCCGCCGCCGGAGGCCTTCTACAGACTCCGGCGGCGGGTTTTGCCTTTCCCATAGGATTGGGGTTAAAGAATCTCCAGCTCGTTTCGATCGGGCAGCGGCGGGTTGATCCCTTCCGGCTGATCCATGTACCAGAAGGAAACCGAGGAGAGATCATCCTGCAGCGGCAGATAGCGGCCGCCGCTCCTCCAGCCGAGCGCCTGAATGGTGACCCGGAGCTCGCTGTCAAAATAGATCGGGTCGGTCACATGCCAGCGGTACAGAGAGAAACGCTTCTGCGATGTATAGAGGTTGTCGGTCGGCGGGGTGCACATTCCGGAGTAGGGGGTGGAAAAGTTGACATAGCCGCCGCAGTCGAAGTTGTACGCGCCGCAGAAGTAATCCTCCGTTCCGGTGCCGCAGATGGTTGGATATTCTCCGTCTCCATCGAGGTAGAATTTGATCTCCCCCTCGCCCCACCAGCCGTTGTTGTGGACGCCCCAGAGCATGTAGGTGCCGACATACTGTCCCTTTCCGCGCACCCCGTCGAGGAGGGTGTGCACTCCCATGTAGGGCAGCGGGTTGGAGCGGCGGAACTGGGCGTGCAGGTAGCCGCAGGCCTCGGGTATCTCGGTCAGGATGTAGTCCACCTGATAGTAGAGGAAGGCATCTCCCGCCGAGATGTTTTCGACCGTGATGCGGCAGCGGCGGCGGAAGGGCATCTCCCAATAGCAGTTCAGCCCGTTTTTCGGATTGACGCAGACCGCAAGGGAGGAAACCTGAGTATACACCGGAATCAGCGCGTTGGCAAAGAAATCTCCCAGCGGGCATTCAATGGCGGGAGAGGCGGCGTCCTCCCAGTAAAAGCGGATGACAAAACCGCGGCCGGGAATGTTCGGGGTCAGCCAGATATGCTTGATGGCGCCGGGTCCCTCGATGTCCGCGATGACGGCCGTTTCTCCGGCCGCGATCCGGATGGAGGGGGAAACCTTCCATCCGCGCCCCAGCTCGCGGGCGGCCTCTGCGCCGGTACCGGTTTCGGCCGTGCCGCCGCCGCCCTTTTTGCCGTCAAAATTCTCCGGGCTGATCGAGCGGCTTTTGGCCGTCGACAGCAGCGGCAGAGTCCCGAGAGAGCTGTTCAGTCCATTGTAATCGGTCATGGAAAATTCGGTCCTTTCTTTCTTTAAGCGATGGTGTTTGAAGCGGTGCAGGGAGGCTGTTTCTCCTCCTCCCGCAGATGGCCGAGCTGTCCGCCCGGATGCCGCTTGACGTATTCGGTCGGCGTCAGCCCTTTTTGCTTTTGCAGCAGGATGGACAGGCCGAGCAGGACAATTTCTTCAGCCAATATAGAGGCGCGCGGCGCCCGGTTGAGCGGCCCGCCCTCGGCCTTTACACCGGCGAAAAGGTGCAGATCGGCAAATTTTGCCAACCAGGAGTCGGCGTTGCCGGTCACGGCGATGATCTTGCAGCCGCAGCGCCGGACGGCGGCGGCTGTGGCCTTCAGCTCCTCTGTTTCTCCGCTGTTGGAGATGCAGATCACCACATCCCCCGCAAGCAGCTGCCCGCAGGAGCCGTGAACCGCCTCGGTTCCGTGCAGGAAGTAGGTCGGCGTCCCGGTGGAGGAGAAGAGCGACGCCATATAGGCGGCGACATGCGCCGGCTTGCCGATGCCGGTGATGTGGAGGCGGCCGCCCTGGCTCTCTGCTCCGGTGATCAGCGCGACCGTCTCGGTATAGCTTGTCTCGTCAAGAGAGGCGGCGGTGCAGGCCACCTCGTTTTGTACGGTGTTTAAAAATTTCTGAAGCTCGTTCATAAGCAGGCCTTCCTTATCTCCGGCAGGAGCGCGGAAAACGCGTCCGTCTCTCTGCCGTTTTTTTGCATGAAATCCAGCACCTCGCAAAGCTCCGGGAGGCTGGGCTGCGCCCCCGGGCGGGAGACGGTGATGGCCGCGGCGTGGTTGGCAAACTCTATGCATCCGGCTGCCGGAAGCCCCAGGCAGGCAGCCACGCAAAAGGCGGAGATAAAGCTGTCGCCCGCGGCGGTGGGGTCGCAGACCGGCTGGTAGGATACGCCGGGGAAGCAGTGAACGCCCGCCCCGGTCAGAGTGGCGGCACCGGCCGCGCCCAGTGTAATCAGCGGATGTACGCCCATTTTTTGCAAAGCGCGCAGCGCCTCCTCCGGCGGCCGGTCGGAGGGAACGGGCAGGCCGGTCAGGGTGGCCGCCTCATGCTCGTTGGGGGAGAGGTAATCGACCGCCTGCAAAAGCGCCTGCGGCAGCGGCGCGGCCGGCGCAGGATTCAGCATGACCGGCAGGCCGGCTGCGTGCGCCATCCGGGCGGCCGCAATGTTCACCTCCATCGGGATCTCCAGCTGGAGGAGGAGCATGTCATAGGTCGAGAGCTCGTCCTTTACCGCCGCGAGGTCGTCGGGGGATAAGTCGTGGTTGGCGCCCGGAACGACAATAATCCGGTTGGCGGTGCCGGCCGCCTTTTCTTCCAATATAATATTGCCGATGGCGCTGCTTTGGTTTTTTGAGCGGCGGACGTGGCGTGTATCGACCCCGGCCGCCTGCAGGGAGGCGAGCAGCGCCTCTCCGTACGCGTCCCGGCCGACGCAGCCCAAAAAGGTTACGTCGGCGCCAAGCTTTGCCGCGCCGACTGCCTGATTGGCGCCTTTGCCGCCGGGCGCGGTCCGGAAATGGCGGCCGAGCACGGTCTCCCCCTCGGCGGGGAAGGCGGCCGTCTCAGTGACCAAGTCCATGACCAGACTGCCAATCACCAGCAGCTTCGGTTTTTTTCTCATCAGCACGATTCCTTTCCTGATTTTTGAAATTGCCCTTCTCCTTACGGTACTGCCGCGGAGAAACGCCGGTTTGTTTTTTGAAAATCCGGGAGAAATAGTTGTAGTCGTCGATGCCGACCTTTTCGGCAATCTCCGCAATTTGCAGATCGGTGTTCAGCAGATACCGTCCGGCCGTCTGCACCCGCCGCTCGGTCAGCAGCTGGATGACCGTCTGCCCCGAGCAGGCCTTGGCCGTCGCGCAGATGGATGGAACGCTGGCATGCAGCTCCTCTGCCATGCGCTTGAGAGAGAAGGCGCGGCCGGTGTTCTGGTGGATATAGTCCTGTATCTGTATCCACAGCGGGTTCTGGGTGGCCCGCATGAGCTGGTTGGCCTGTATGTAGCTGGCGCAGGTCAGCAAAATGTTGGCGGAGGCGCGGACATACTCCGGGCTTGCCCGGCGCAGTCCCAGATACAGCCGGGTCATTTCCTCCCGATTGGGGAAGAGGTCGGCGCAGCCTGCAAGGGTTTTTTGCATCTGCTCCTCCAGATTGCGGCTGTATACCAGCTGCCCGAACATCAGATAGCCCACGATGCCGCAATCGTCGCGGATCGGCGTGCAAACCTCAATGAGGTTTGCGTGGCAGCGGTAGACGACATAGCTTTCCGACTCCCGCGCGGCGTTCAGGCCGTAGAGGTCGCAGTCTCTGCACCGGCGAACCCCCTCCTCGCTTTTGCGGATCTGCGCGCAGAAGGGGTTGTGATCCGGATACTCCAGCACAACCTGAAAATGCTTGTCGAAAATCGCTGTCCGCTGCCCGCTGATTTCATAAAAGTCCATGAACAGCTGCAGCAGCGCCTGTTTTTGAAAATCGTTCATACTGATTTCCTCCAGATGGACAGGGCTTTTTGCCCTGATGATTTTATTTAAGCAT
>UQRS01000073.1 GCA_900543525.1 uncultured Oscillospiraceae bacterium | reverse complement strand
AACCGCAAAAGCTATGCACATTATACCATTCACGCTTCGCGTTCATGGTATAATAGAATCAGATAAAAATGGGAGGTATGTTTTGTGAACAATAAAAAATGGATTGTAATCGGCATTGTTGCCCTGGTGATTGTCCTGCTGATTGCGGGCGTGGCCGGAAGCTATAATGCCCTGGTCAGTGCACAGACGGATGTGGAAAATAAGCAGGCGAATATCCAGACGCAGCTGCAGCGCCGCGCCGATTTGATCCCGAACTTTGTCGCAACCGTCAAGGGCTACTCCGACTATGAGCAGGAGACGCTGACCGCCGTGACCGAGGCGCGCAGCGCGGTAGCGCAGGCCGGGGACGCCGGCAGCCTTTCTCAGGCGAGCGAGCAGCTGGACGGCGCTATCTCGGTCTGGGTGAACGCGGTGACTGAGGCCTATCCGGATCTGAAGGCGAACCAGAATTACGTCGCTTTGCAGGATGAGCTGGCCGGGACGGAGAATCGGATCGCCGTCGCCCGGCAGGATTATAACGAGAGCGCCAAAACCTACAATGCGCAGATTCGCAGCTTCCCCAAAAACATTCTCGCCGGGATGTTCGGGTTTGAAAGGGTTGCATACTTTGAGGCGGCCGCAGACGCGCAGGACGCGCCGATCGTCTCTTTTGAATAATCATGAAAAGGACATTTGCTTTTCTTTCGGTTTTTTGCCTGCTCTCTCTGTATCTGTGCCTGCCGGCGGCCGCGGTCTCCTACCCGCACCCGACCAGCCGCTTTTTTGTAAACGACTTTGCCAACGTGATCACGCCGGAGGCTGAGGCGGCCATGCAGAAGCAGGGAGAAACCCTGTTCCGCGCATGCGAGGCGCAGGTGGTTGCCGTTACGGTGCAGTCTCTGCAGGGCAGCGATATAGAGTCTTATGCCATCGGCCTGGCACGGGAGTGGGGCATCGGCGACAGGGAGAAGAATAACGGCCTGCTTCTGCTGCTCTCTGTGACAGAGCGGAAGGTGCGGATCGAGGTCGGCTACGGACTGGAGGGGGCGCTGCCCGACAGCAAAACCGGCCGGATTCTGGACATCTACAGCATGGATTATTTTTCGGAGGATCGCTTTTCCGACGGGATGCAGGCGGTTTATGACGCGCTGGTGAATGAAGTGTATATTGAGTACGGGCTGGAGCCGGACGCGGATTATCAGCCGGTGGAGGATGTCGGCGATACGATTGCCGATATTTTGATCGCCGTCATCGTGATTGTGATTATTATCCTGATTCTTCTGTCCGGGAGGCACCGTCGCGGCCCCCGCGCCGTAGGGCCGACGCTGTTCGGCGGCCCCCCCTATGGCGGCGGTTTCTCCGGAGGTTTTTCCGGCGGCGGAGGCGGCTTCTCCGGAGGGGGCGGCGGCTTTGGCGGCGGCGGTTCTTCGAGAGGGTTTTGACCGCCGACGGTATCACACCGCCTTCCGCGCAGAGTTTTTCGCTTTCCACACCTGCCGGCGATGAATTTTCGAGTGATTTTCGGTTTTTGAGACGCAGGCGGGCTGACCGCCCGCCAAGGTGAAAAGGGCAAAAAGCGCCGGAAGGATGCGCTGGCAGGCGTGTGTGCCCTCGTTAACCGATGGTAAAAAGTGAGCAAAAGCATCGACCGCACCTTTGCTGCGGATCGGTGCTTTTTATATAAAATACGCTTTTTCGCAAAGCCCCACCGCCTCGCCCGCCGTGTCGAAGCGTACTTGCAGCCGCCTTTGGCACGGGAAGCGTAAAGCCCGAAAAAAGATTTTCGCCATTTAAGCCTCCCACTTTTGATCGACAAAAATCCTCTACAAGATATGGTGGAGGCCCCGCCCCGAATCTTTCCCCAAATACAGAGGGTTGTGGAGAGGCCGCCCCGCGCTTTTACAGAGGGTTCCATAAGTTTACATAATTCATGCAAACTTTCCCGTTTATCGGGACTTCATTTGACAAAAAAATCCGCATGGCCGCTATATAATAACGGTTGCAGCCGCCGGTGCGCTGCGTGAAATGCGACCTTCCTCACGCAGCGGCCGGAATGACTTCACACAAAATCGGACGGGCTGTTGTTCGGTTTTGTGTTTATGTATAGCCGAAGCGCCCCGGTGCATGGCGGCCGCTTTGGCCAGAGGCATCCCTCTTTCCGTCGCAGAAGACGGGAAGAGGGATGCCGGAAAGGCGGGTTTTAAATAAAATGAAGGATTCCGTAAAAGAATTTCCGGCAAAGGCGTCTGCCCGAACCGGCATTTCACCGGGGCAGATCGTAACGCAGATTGCGGTTGCGGCGGCCTCCTTCCTCCTGTCGCGCACCAACCTGTTCGGAGGGTATCTGCCCTTCGGGCTGGCCACGGTGGCAGGTGTGCCGCCGGTGTGTACGGCCGCCGCCGCGGTAGGCGCGCTGGCCGGCTACTTCTTTCCGGTTACGGGGGGCGGAATGTTCCGCTACATAACAGCAGTTTTTGCCATTGCTTCGATCAAGTGGCTGCTGCTGGGCGCGGTCAGGCTGAAAAACACGCCGCTGATTTTTTCGGCGGTTGCGCTGGGCGCCTCGCTCGCGACCGGGTTTGCCACGCTGGTCGGCGGTTATGAGGTCAGCCGCCTGCTCATGGTCTGTACAGAAAGTGTGCTGGCCGGCGGCGGCGCCTATTTTCTGAATCGCGCTTTCTGCATCGCCGGGCGGAGGCAGGCGGCCCTCTCCGGGCAGGAGATGGCCACCGTCGTGATCGCGGGCGGAATCGTTTTGTCCTCCGTGCTGCCAATCGGGTTCGGCAATCTTTCCCTCGGCCGGGCGGCGCTGCTGGTCGCCCTGCTTGCGGCCGCGAAGTACGGCGGCGCGTCGGCCGGTGCGATCGCGGGAACGACGGCCGGTCTCGTGGTCAGCCTGACGGGAGGGGAGGCCGTGTCGGCGGCGCTGCCGTTTGCGGTCAGCGGCCTTCTGGCCGGTGTGTTTTCGGCTGCGGGGAAGTTTGCTTCGGTTGTTTCCGGCGTCATGTGCTTCGGCCTCTGGGTGCTGCTTTCGGGCGGCAGCGATCTTTCGGTCGCTATGTTGATCGAGGCGTCGGCAGGCAGCCTTGTTTTTCTGCTTCTTCCGGCGAAGGTCGGCAGCCTGTTTGCCGACGTTTTCTCTCCGTCGGCGCGGCTTCCCAAAACCGACGGCCTGCGCAAGGCGCTGGTGATGCGGCTTTCCTTTGCCTCGCAGGCGCTCTGCGACGTTTCCGAAACGGTGGAGGAGGTCGCCGACCGCCTTTCCCGCATCAACGAACCGAGCTTTGACGACGTGCTGAAATCGGTCGAGCAGGAGGCCTGCTGCGGCTGCTCTCTGCGGGTCAACTGCTGGGAGGGGGCGCGGAACGAAACGCTGGAGGCTGTGCTCGGCATTGCCAAAGCGGTAGAGACGGAGCAGCCTCCCGAAACCATGGTGGGGGAGGCCTTTTCCAAAAAATGCCTGCGTCTGCCGGCGCTTTGTGAATCGGCGAACCGGCACTACAGCGCCTTTTTGTCCCGGCAGGCGGCCGCGCGCCGGCTGGAGGAGGTGCGGTCGGTCGTGACCGATCAGTTTTACGGAATTTCCGAAATGCTGGAGGAGCTGTCGGAGGAGTTTGAAAAAGCGCAGATATATGATGTCGAGACGGCCGCCGAGATTGTCGCCGCCCTCAAACGCAGCGGCGTGATCGCCACCGAGTGCGGCTGCTGCACCGACAAGTATGGCCGCATGAGCATTGAGATCCGCATCCGCGACACCGGCAGGGTCAACATCAACCGGCGGGATATCCTGCAAATTGCTGAGGGCGTCTGCGACCGCAGTTTCGACCCGCCATCGGTAACCGAGGGAAAGAAGGAATTTTTAGTTTCGATTAGCGAGAAGGCGGTCTACTCCATCGACTTCGGCGCCTGCCAGTTCTCCCGCGGGGAGGGGCGGCTGTGCGGCGACGCGTATGAATTCTTCCACGACGGCAGAGGCCGCGCCTTCATGGTGATCAGCGACGGAATGGGCACCGGCGGCCGGGCGGCGGTCGACGGCTCGATGGCCTCCGGCCTGATTTCCCGGCTGATTAAGGCGGGGTTCGGCTTTGACTGTGCTTTGCGGATCGTCAACTCGGCCATGCTGTTCAAATCGACCGATGAGTCGTTTGCCACAATCGACGTTGCCTCCATCGACCTCTTCACCGGCAAGACCGAGATTTACAAAGCCGGCGCCGCTCCGACCCTTGTTCGGCGGGGCGGAAAAATCGCCCGGGCGGAGTGCAACTCTCTGCCGGCCGGAATTTTGAAGGACATCGGGTTTGACCGATCGGCCGTGACGGTGGGCAAGGAGGATATCATCGTGATGATTTCGGACGGCGCGGCTGGGGATGGCACCGACTGGATCTGCGCCGAGCTGGAGGCCTGGAAGCAGGGAAGCGCCTCCGCTCTGGCCGACCATCTGGCGCAGGCGGCCAGGCGGCGTCACCGCGACGGACACGGGGACGACGTGACCGTGCTGACCGCGATCCTGCATAAGGCGGTCTGACGGCTTTGCGGATGCTGCGGATGTATAGAAAAAACCTCCGAATGAAAACTCTTCGGAGGTTTTGGTTTTTACCGGGAAAGGCGAAAGGCTTACAAAGCCTTTTTATACTGCATCGGCGTGGTGCTGTAAAATATCTGAAAATATCGGTTGAGGTTGCGCACATTCTGAAATCCGGATTGGTAGGCGATCTCCTCCAAGCTGTCGTCGGTTGTCCGGATCAGCTGTGCGGCGTGCCGGACGCGGAGAATATTGACATACCGGTTGAAGCCGCAGCCCAGCGTCGTGTTGAACAGCCGGGAGATATAGCATTTGTTGTAACCGCAGGCCTTTGCCAGGTCGTCCAGCGTGACCGGCTCCAGATAATGGCGCTCCAGATAAAAGAGGATGTGCCGGATCAGCGAGGTTGTCCCGGTGTCAAACCGCATCGGTACAAGCTCGAGATTTTCTGTAAAAAGGCCCAGAATCGTGTACAGATAGCCCAGCGTCACTAACGATCCGGGCGGCAGAGGCCTTTCCTCCAGCCGGTCGATGATGCGGGAGATCTCATCCGTGCAGGGTCCCGGCGTCAGAAAGGCGCTGGAAAAGCATTTGGACTGCATCGTGCGCTCAAACCGGGAGACCAGATCAACCGGAATAATTAAAATCCGGGTGTCGGAGTGCCCGATCGTCTGATAAGTATGCACGTCGTAACTGTTTGCGATGGAGGCGTACCCGCGGGTCATTCTTCTGGTCTGCTCATTGATGGTGACCTCCAGCTCGCCGTCCTCGACGTATACCACCTCGATGTTGGAATGAAAATGCGGCGGACAGAAGTTGTCGTGCCGCGGCATAATGGCATAGGTGTTTTCATGATCGCGGGAAATTTCAAAATACGCCTGCAAGCAGAACACCTCCTTCATACCGAGGGACGGTTTTAAGCCTACGGCCGTGTTGGCCGCGGCTGCTTTTATTCTAATAGACGGCCGGAGGGATGTCAATCCTAAAAAATATCCGCCAAATCGGGGTGAAAAAAATCGGCAAACGAGGGCGGCGGATATTTTTGCCGCCATGAATCCCGGGTGCCATGCGTCGGGCATGGCGAGGGATTCGGCGCTTTTTAATTTTGTTTTTATTGCGGAGCAATAAAAATATCCGCCCGGTTGAAGAATTGCAGTGCTGCAAACCCTACCTCCCGGACGGCAAAAAGGGGGATTGACAAATCCGGGCGGTTGCGGTATATTTTAATGGAATAACGCAGTGACGAAGGAAAACCCGCAGGGTTTTAAGAAAAATCCCTTTGCACAGGACAGAGAGGACGTGCCCCGGCTGCAAGCGCGTCTGCAAAGCATTTTTCCGAAAGTTCCCTTCCGAGCGGCGGCGCTGAACGGCTGATCTCTCAGTAGGCGCTGACGGCACACGGCCCCGTTACCGGCCGGGAGAGTGTTTGCTCTTTTGCCCTTTTTGGGGCGGCATGAAAGGTTTTGAGCAAAAATACGGGTGGTACCGCGGAGCGTCCGGCTTCGTCCCTGATTTTAAGGGGCGGGGTCTTTTTTTTATTGCACTGCAATACAGATACCCGGTAAAAGCAGAAGATTTTTGAAGGAGGTTATCTATTTATGAAAGAGCAGCTTGAGGCCATTCGCAGTGCGGCAAAGGCCGCGCTCGACAAGGTTTCCGGCCAGCAGGAGATTGAGGAGCTGCGGGTTCGCTTCCTTGGCAAAAAGGGCGAGCTGACCGGCATTTTGAAGCAGATGGGCAGCCTCTCGCCCGAGGAGCGGCCGGTGATCGGACAGCTGGCCAACGAAATCCGCACGAATATTGAGGCCGGCATCTCCGAACGCCAGCAGAAGCTGAAGGCCGCGGCGGACGAGCTTCGCCTCAAGGCGGAGAAGCTTGACGTCACCATGCCGGGCACAAAATTTGCCCTCGGCAAAAAGCACCCACTTTACAAGGTGCTGGACGAGATTGAGGAGATTTTCCTCGGTATGGGATTTTCGGTCGCCGCCGGGCCGGAGGTTGAGTACGATTATTATAATTTTGAGGCGCTCAACCTGCCCAAGGATCATCCGGCCAGAGACACGCAGGATACCTTCTACATCACCGACAACATCCTGCTGCGCAGCCAGACCTCTCCGGTACAGGTGCGGGTGATGGAGAAGCAGAAGCCCCCCATCCGCATCATCGCGCCCGGCCGGGTCTACCGCTCCGACGCGGTTGACGCCACCCACTCCCCCGTTTTCCATCAGATTGAAGGACTTGTGGTGGACAAGGGCGTTACGATGGGCGACCTCAAGGGTACGCTGGCTGACTTTGCCCGCCGTTTGTATGGAGAGGACGCGGTTGTCCGCTTCCGTCCGCATCACTTCCCCTTCACCGAGCCGTCGGCCGAGATGGACGTCATGTGCTTCGGTTGCGGCGGCAAGGGCTGCCGCCTCTGCAAAGGGGAGGGCTGGATCGAGATTTTAGGTTGCGGCATGGTGCATCCCAAGGTGCTGGCCAACTGCGGCATCGACCCGGAGGAATACTCCGGCTTTGCTTTCGGCATGGGACTGGAGCGGGTGGTCATGCGGCGGTACAACATCGACGACCTGCGCCTGTTTTTTGAAAACGACCAGAGATTCCTGGATCAATTTTAAGGAAAGAGAGGAGAATGCAAAATGGATCTGTCAATGAAATGGCTGCACGATTTCGTGGACTGTAAGGAAACCGGCCGCGATTTTGCCGAGGCGCTGACCATGAGCGGCTCGAAGGTGGAAAAATGGGCCTGTGAGCGCGACGGAATCGAAAACATCGTTGTGGGCAAAATCCTCTCGATCGAGCGGCACCCCGACGCCGACAAGCTGGTGGTTTGTGCGGTGGACGTCGGTAAGGAAAATCCGCTTCAGATTGTGACCGGGGCCGCCAACCTGAAGGAAGGGGACGTTGTGCCCGTCTGCCTGGACGGGGCGGTTCTGCCGGACGGCAAAAAAATCAAGAAGGGCAAGCTGCGCGGCGTCGTCAGCGAGGGGATGCTCTGCTCTCTCGGGGAGCTGGGGCTGACTGTCCACGATTTTCCCTATGCGATCGAGGACGGCATTTTCGTCCTGTCGGACGACCCGGAGCTTGCCGATCTTCCGCTCGGGCAGGATATCTGCACGGCCATCGGCCTTTCCGACACTACGGTCGAGTTTGAGATTACCTCCAACCGGCCCGACTGCCTCTCGGTGCTCGGTCTCGCGAGGGAGACGGCAGTGACCTACGGTCTCCCCTTCAACCCGCCCGTGCCGGAGTACACGACCGTCGGCGGAGATGTATCCGACTACCTCACCGTGCAGAATGAGGCCCCCGACCTCTGCTACCGCTATATGGCCCGGGTGGTCAAGGATGTAAAGATTGCCCCCTCTCCTCTCTGGATGCGGGAGAGGCTGCGTGCCTCCGGCGTGCGGCCGATCAACAACATCGTCGACATCACCAACTACGTCATGCTGGAGTACGGTCAGCCGATGCACGCCTTTGACCACCGGCACATGAAGGACGGCAAAATCGTCGTTCGCCGCGCCAAATCCGGGGAGACGATCACCACCCTCGACGGCACCGAGCACAGCCTCACCGAAAAGATGCTGGTCATCGCCGACGCCGAAAAGCCGTCGGCCGTCGCCGGTGTCATGGGTGGAGAATACTCCGGCATTGCGGAGGATACGACCGTCATGGTTTTTGAATCGGCCTGCTTTAAAGGCGCGTCGGTTCGCACCACCGCCCGGGACATCGGGCTGCGCACCGACTCCTCCATACGGTTTGAGAAGGGGCTGGATCCCGAAAACTGCCGCGGCGCCATCGACCGTGCCTGCCAGCTGGTCGAACAGCTCGGCGCCGGAAAGGTTGTAAACGGCACCGTCGACCTGCGGGGAGAGACCCGCGAGCTGCCCCGCATCCCCTTCCGGCCGGAGAAGATCAACGCCTTCCTCGGCACCGATGTGGAGGAGGCGCGCATGCGCGAAATTCTCGAAAGCCTCGAGTGCCGGTTTGAGGATGGCGTGGTCATTCCGCCCTCCTTCCGCGCCGACCTGGAGCAGGAGGCCGATATTGCGGAGGAGGTCGCCCGCATCTACGGCTATAACAAGATTCCCACGACCGAAATCCGCGGCGTGGCGCACGGCACTCTGACAAGCGCGCAGAAATTCGAGCGCACGATTAAGGAGACGCTGCTGGCGCTGGGATATTATCAGATTCTGACCTACTCCTTCATCAGCCCCAAATATTATGATAAAATCCGGATGCCGGCTGATTCTCCTTTGCGCCGGTCGGTCGTGATTGCCAACCCGCTGGGCGAGGATACCAGCGTCATGCGCACCACCGCCCTCCCTTCTATGATGGAGATACTGGCCGAAAACTACAGCGACCGCAACAAGCAGGTGCGCATGTTCGAACTGGCGACCGAGTACATTCCGAAGGGAGACGGCGAGCTGCCGGATGAAAACCTGAAGATTATCCTCGGTGCCTATGGCGGAAAATTCGATTTTTACACCCTCAAGGGTGGGATAGAGGCACTGCTTGCCCGCTGCGGCGTGAAAGAATACAGCGTCGCACCGGCCGACGACCGGCCGGCCTATCATCCCGGACGCTGCGCCACCCTTTCGGCCGGCGGGAAGGAGATTGGCGTGTTCGGCCAGATTCACCCGGCCGTCGCCGAAAACTACGGCATTGAGGAGGCCGTCTTTGCCGCCGACCTCGACGTAGCGGCTCTTTCGGCCGCCGTCGCGCCGGAGGAGAGCTACAAGCCTCTGCCCAAATTCCCGGCCGTGACCCGCGACCTTGCGCTGCTCTGCGACGTCGACCTGCCGGTGGCCGAGCTGGATCGCGCCATTCGCGCCGGCGCCGGCCGACTGCTGGAGACGCTGACCCTCTTCGACGTGTACACCGGCGCGCAGATTCCCGAGGGGAAAAAGAGCGTCGCCTACAGCCTCACGCTGCGCTCGGCCGAGGGGACGCTGACCGAGGCCGAGATTGAGCGGACAACCGCCATGGTTGTAAAGGATCTCGAAGCACTCGGCGCACTGCTGCGACAGTAACGTTGCCAGGCGGCCGGACTCCCACTTTTTGCCGGAGTTCGGCCGCTTCCGGATTCTTAAATTTTTTTAAAGTTTATGCTGTTGCACTTGCAAATCCGATGGGAATCGTGTAACATAGTATAGGTGTTAGAGCAGAGTCGTTCTCATCGGGTTTTATGCGAAGGATTTTGCTTTCTTAAAAAAGGAGGAGACCGCAATGGATGACAAGACCATGACTTTTTCCCTCGGCAGCGACCGCGAGCGCGAGATTCGGGAGATTCTCATCACCGTATATGGTGCGCTGAAGGAAAAGGGCTACAATCCCATTAACCAGATCGTCGGTTACATCCTGTCGGAGGATCCTACCTACATCACAACCCACAACAACGCGCGCAACCTGATCCGGAAAATCGACCGTGATCTGCTGCTGCAAACTCTGGTCAAATATTATCTGACCCATTAACCTGCAAGGAACGGAGTGCTGTCAATGGCTGAAGAAACCAAGAATGCCTTTTTCACCTATAAGGATTATCCTCTCGTCCGGTGCGGCGACACCATTTATTACGGAAACATGTCGGACAAATATGTCATCCTGATCAAGATCCTGTCCAAAAAGACGGTCGCCGATCTGGAAATTGCCGACAAGGTTTCCATCCAGCTGCTTTTAACGGATGAGTCGGTGCGTCCCAAGGACCGCATCGTCAAGAAAAGTGAGAAGGAAGGCCTCTACAACGCGATGGACATCGGCGCAATCTGGCTGAAGCGTGCGCTGGCCAATTGAGCCGGGCTGCCTTCATTTTCGGTGCGTTTATCAGGATATAAAAAATTCCGGGTCTCAGTACCCGGAATTTTTTATATAAAGGATGTGCTGCACGCCGGAGGCGGCTCTGCTTTGCTGGAGGCCGGCTCGGCCTCTCCCGGGAAAAATTCATAAAAAAGACTTAAATTTACCATTTGCGCATGGTATAATAAGAGACGCCCCATAGCCTTATGTGATTCAAAACACAGGTGAGGCGTCTCCCGAAAATGGGCTTTCCCGAGCCAGGTGTGGCCGGGGCTTTTACAAAGGCCCATTTTCCCCGGGCATTGTGGTATAATAACCGCAGAGCAGTTATTATACCGCTGGATTTTAACGCATCTT